>NZ_JBAMDI010000103.1:0-39930 GCF_036961695.1 Pseudomonas sp. CGJS7
GGCGCGCCGCCGCCGCGCCGCGACCGCGCGTTCGCGGCGGGCGCCCTCGCCGATCCCGATCCCAACCTGGGCCGGATCAACGTCAAGGACTACGGCGCGCTCGGCAACGGCAGCGCCGACGACACCGCCGCGATCGTCAAAGCGCGCGATGCGGTGCTGGCCTCGGTCAACAGCAACGGCTGGCTGACCCATCATCTGTACTTCCCCGCCGGCGTCTACCGCGTCACCAAGGCCGATGCGCTGTTGCCCAAGGGCGACATCAAGAAGAAGGTCAACGGTTATGTGATCGAAGGCCAGGGCAAGCGCAGCTCGGAGATCGTGTTCGATGCGGTCGCCGGCGGCGGCGACGCGTTCGCCAACAATCTGTTGACCGCTCACGGGCGCCTGCGCCAGTTCCGCGTGCGCGAGATCAGTTTCCGCGCCACCCGTCCGGGCCTGAACTGGCTGTATTGCTGGGCCTCGGTTTCGCAGGGCACCAATCAGGATTTCGCCTTCGACGACGTGGAATGGCGCGGCCCGTGGAATCGGGTGATCGGGCTCGACGGGCCCAGCGATTCCAATCTCAACTCGGAGTGGTCGTTCAACCGCTGCCACCTGGCCAACGATGTGGTGATCGGCGATGCCTTCCTGCATTCGGGCATGACCCCGAGCATCAGCCAGCAGGACCAGTTCCTGAATTTCTGGTTCCGCGATTGCAAGTTCGAATACCGCAGCGGCACCTTGCTGCGCTTCGCCCGCGGCGGTTACGTCAACGTCTACGGCGGCTCGTGGATCCAATGCAACGAGGACGTGGACACGCCGTCGGTGTTCTTCGATTTGCCGCCGGGCCCGCACAACAATACGGTCAAGACCTTGCTGGTGATGGGCGTGCGCTTCGAGATCCGTCACGTCAAGAGCAAGCTGATGAGCTGCGGCTGGGACGCGGCCAACGGCAACATCACCTTCATCGCCTGCACCGACGCGGCGCGTTCGTTCCAGAGCCACATCGGCCCGCCCTCGGTGCCGGTGGTGTACCGCCCGTTCAACGGCGACATGCCGTATGTGAAGTGGCAGTCGTGCCAGCTGATGGGCAAGCATGAGTCGTATGCCAGCAAAAATCGCGATCGGTTGATGTTCGAGCAATGCCACACGCTCAACTACCCGATGGACAAGTTCCTGGTGCAGTTGTGATCGGCGGCGGCGCGACGGCTTAGCGTCGCGCCGCCCGCTCAAACCCGCCCGGTGGCCAAGGCCCGCGCCCAATCCGGGCGGCCGTTGCGCAAGGCCAGCGCGGCGGCGGCGTCCCAGTCGTAGTCCACGGCCAACAGCTCCGCCGTCCACACGCCGTCGTCGTGGCGCTCGACGATGGCGTAACGCGCATGCGGCGAATGGTTTTCGACCCGGTGCGGATGCGGATGCTCGCCGCTGTAGGCCTGCAGGCCGACGCTGCCGGGATTGACGATCAAGCGGCCGTCGTCCAGCCGCAGGCTGCGCGGCACATGGGTGTGGCCGCACAGGATCAGCCGCGCATCGGTGTCGCCCAAGCGCTCGGCCGCTTCGGCCGCGCTGGCTGCGCGGATGCCGGCGGCGTCGATGGTTTCGATGAAACACTCCAGGTCGCTGCGCGGGGTGCCGTGCACCATCAACACCTCATCGCTCAAACGCAGACTCGCCGGCAGCTTGCGCAGCCATTCGCGCTGATCCGCGCGCAAGTGGGCGACGGCGTGGCGGTCGGATTCGCTCATGCGCTCGGGCGGGTCGTTGAGCACTTGCCGCTCGTGATTGCCGGCGATGGTCGGCCAGCCCAGCGCGATCAAACGGTCGGCGGTTTCGGCGACCTGCAGCGGGCCCGACAACAGATCGCCCAGATCGACGATAAGGTCGGCGCCGCGGCGCTCGATATCGGCCCGCACCGCGTCGAGCGCGGCGAGGTTGCCATGGATGTCGGAAAGGACGGCGATGCGCATGCTCGGATGCTAAACCTCTCGCGCGGTGGGACATGTTTCGAATTGCTGTTTGGCCTGCCGCCGGCGCCCTGCCCGCGTCCGGGCTTCGCGCAGAACCCGCCGAAATCCTTGGCCGCGGCCGCCACGACGGCCCTTTCCAGGCGGCCGCGCAAGCCTGGCGCGCGCCGGGTTTGCGCCTCGGGCCGGCTTTCAGGCAGAATGCCGCCCCTCTGGAGCGATCCAGGGCGCATGCCGCTCAGGCGCGCATGCCGATCCATGGTGGCCCCGTTGGCGCCTCCGCGACGATAGGTTGAAAACCCCGCCAGGGCCGGAAGGCAGCAACGGTATCGACTGATTCGGGCGCCGGAGTCACGCTTGCGGGGCCGCCGCCTTTTTGGGCCGCGGATGTCGCCCTGCCTGCGCGGCTGCGCTCACCGCCCGTCCGGCGACAAGGCCAGCGCATCCGGCTCGCGCCCGGTCTTCCAATGCGCGACCGGCTTCCAGCTCTTGCGGTCGATCACCGCGATCTCATCGCCGCCGCTGATCGCCACGTACACCCGCGGCCGCTTGGGGTCGGCGATCACGCCGATCGGCAAGGCCGCACGGCCGAGCATGGTGTCGCGGTACTGCGCATCGACCCGGGTCAATTCGACCGTGGCCACGGATTTCTTGCGCTTGGCGTCGAACACCGACAGGGTCGCCGCACGCGCATTGCTCACCAGCGCCTGGCGGCCGTCGGCGGTGAACGCGACCCGGATCGGGAAGCCGGGGCTGGGCAAGGTGTGGCGGATCGCCAGCGTGCGCGGATCGTGCACGGTGACGCTGCCGGCTTCGCGATTGCTGACCCAGACCTCGCCGCTGCCGGGGCGCACCGCGACGCCTTCCGCGCCCGCGCCGGCGTCGACTTCATCGGTCTTGGCGTTGCGGGTCAGATCGATGCGGCTGACGGTGCCGCGGTCGACCTTGGTCACGTAGGCGGTCTTGCCGTCGGAGGCGACCGCGACCATGTGGCCCTTGCCCTCGCCCAGCGCTATTTCGGCGACGAGCTTGCCGCTGGCGATGTCCACGCGCAGCAGATGCCGCGAGGCTTCGGTGGTGGCGAGCGCTTCGCGGTCGCCGGGCAGGAAGCGCAGACCGTGCGGGCGGCCGTGCTCGCCCAACTCGATGATCCGCGGCGCCGCGCCGCCGCGCAGGTCCAGCACGCTGAGGGTGTTGCCGGGCTTTTCGCCGTTTCCGTAGTTGGCGACCAGCGCGGTGGCGCCGTCGTGGCTGACCACGATTTCGTGCGGGCCGGTGTTGGTCGGGAATTCGCCGAGTTTGCGGCCGTCTTCCAGCGACACGCGCCAGACGGTGTCGGCGGATTTGTTGCCGACCAAAATCTCGCCCGACAGCGCGGGCACCGAGGCGCAAAGCAAAACGCACAGACTGAGCGAGCGGAGCATGGGGACTTCCGTCGGATCGATGTGGGGATCGACGCTACCGCAAAGCGGGGATCGCTTCATGTGCCCTGCGGTCGGGGCGCTGACGCGCGGCGATCCCGGCTGGAGCCACAACAGCCGCCTACTTCGCCGGTAATTTCCGCACTAGCCAGAACGTCAGTCCCGACAACATGCCCAGACCGCTCCAGAGCAAACGCCCCGGCGATAGATCCAGGGCCGGATAGGTAAACGCCAGCGATACAAGCGCTCCGACCGACGCCCCTGCCAACGACGCGGTGAACGCATTGACCCAACCGAAGCGATCCAGCAACTGCACCGCCGAACCCCACACGGCCGCCGTGATCGGCAAGGTCACCAGGAACGAGAGGCAAGCCCAAGCCAGGATCGTTCCCAGATCCGGCTCGACCGTGCGATCGCCCAACACTTGAGCCACGCCCAATCCAAACGCCGGCACCAGTGCCGCGCTAAGGATCGCCATCAATTCGCTTTGACCTCGGGTCATCGCATCCCTGCCTCAGATTCCAAACCGATCCTTCATGTCGAAGCCGGCGGCTCCGGATGCAACCAATCCGCCTCGCCATCGGCATAACGCTCGCGCTTCCAGATCGGCACCCGCCCCTTGGTCTCATCGATGATGAAACGACAGGCGGCGAACGCGGCGTCGCGGTGCGCGGCGCTGACGCCGACCCACACCGCGAGTTCGCCGATGGCCAAGTCGCCGACCCGGTGCACGCAGCGCGCATCGACGATGGCGAAGCGTTGCAGTGCTTCATCGAGAATCTTCTCGCCCTCGGCCTGAGCCAGGGTGGCGTAGCTTTCGTAACGCAAACCGGCGACGGCGCGGCCGTCGTGGTGATCGCGCACCCAGCCCTCGAAACTGGCGTAAGCGCCGGCGTGGGCGCTGAGCAGTTCTTCGCGCAACGGGGCGATCTGGAACTCGGTGTCGGACAAGGCGAATCGTCGCATCGTTCAGCCTCCCGAAACCGGCGGAATGAAGGCAACTTCGCTGCCGGCGCGCGGCGCATCGGTCCAATGCGCGAACGCGCCGTCGACGGCGACCCGCAGGCGCTCGGCCGGCAGCACGAAACCGTGGCGCACGCGCAAGGCTTCGTACAGCGCGCGCAGATCGGCATCGCTGGCCTCGACCGATTCGCTGGCCACGCCGGCGGCATCGCGCAGGCTGGCGAAATACAACACGGTGAGCCGGCTCATGCGCGCGCGCCCCGCTTGGACTTCGCCGCGGCCGGCTTGGCCGGCGCCGGCGCATCGTCCAGACCGAAATCGCGTTTGCCGCCGCGCTTGCCCAGCAACTTCGCCGGCCCCAGCACGATCGCGTGCGACAAGGCCTTGCACATGTCGTAAACGGTGAGCGCCGCCACCGTCGCGCCGGTCAGCGCTTCCATTTCCACGCCGGTGCGATGGGTGGTGCGGACTTCGCATTCGATGTTCAGCGCGTTGTCGCCGTGCCAATCGATGGCGAAGCGGCAGCCGTCGATCGGCAGCGGGTGGCAGAACGGAATCAGCTCGTGGGTGCGCTTGACCGCCAGGGTGCCGGCGATGATCGCGGTGTCGATCACCGCGCCTTTCTTGCTGCGCAGCCCGCTGGCGCGCAGTTGCGCGGCGACCGGCGCGGGGAAACGCACCCGGCATTGCGCCACCGCCGCGCGCGCGGTGACCGGCTTGGCGGACACGTCGACCATGGCCGGGCGGCCGTCGCGGTCGATATGGGTCAGGGACGCTCGGGATTTCAAATCGCGGTACTCCAACGCAGTCCGTACCCGGGGTCGGCCGGGCCGAACAGAAAATGCAGGACGCGCCTGCGTCCGGACGGCGCGGCGGCCTTGGACGAGGCATGCAGCAACAACGGTCGCATGATAAGCAGATCGCCCGGCCGCGCGGTGCATTCGGTCTCGCCGTGAGCATCGCGCAAGGCTTGCGAACGCGCCGGGCTCAGCCGCCCATGGCGATGCGAAGCGGGCACCACCCGCAGCGGGCCGTCGCCTTCGCCGCAAGGGTCCAGGTGCAAACGCACCGCGAGCAGCCGCTCCAGCGTCGCCACCGGCGGTTGCACGAAATGCACGCCCTGCTTGCTCGACCAGCCGCGCAGGGCCGGGTGTTCGATTCGCTGCGCGACCGGGATCGACAAGTCCTGATGCAAGGCGACTTTCCAGTTGCCGGCGCCGCTTTTGCGGAACAGCGTGCATTGCACGGCCAGCGCATCCGCCGGCAGCCAGTGCGCGGTTTGCAGGCGCTCGCGCAAGAACGCGGCCAGGTCGCGGCACCAGGAATGTTCGAGCAGGTCGCGGGTGCCGGCGTCGGCGTCGGTTTCGGCGGCGATTTGCGGTTGGGCGAGGATCGCGGACAGGGCCTCGGCCGATACCGCGGTGGGGATCGTGGTGAAGCCGGTGGCGGCGAGAGATTCTGGCGTCATGCGTGAGAGCGGCCCTCACCCCAACCCCTCTCCCGTGAACGGGAGAGGGGCTTGAGGGCGATCATCCGCCGATCAGGAACATTTCCACGTGCCGCTTGGAACGCGGCGCGTCCATCGCACGCAGCTCGCTGTAGCGGTCGTTGCGGCGCGACCACAGTTCGCTCAGGTGCTGGGCGAAGGCGGCTTCGCCGTGGACCAGCTCCGGCCGCAGGTCGGTGCCGTCGGCGGCGAACAGACAGGTGAAGAGGCGGCCGTCGGCGGACACCCGCGAGCGATGGCAGTCGCCGCAGAACGGCGCGCTGATCGACGACACGAAACCGATCTCGCCCTGGCCGTCGGCATAGGCGTAGCGCGAGGCGACTTCGCCGCGGTAGTTGGCGTCGAGCGCGCGCAGCGGCCAGCGCGCGTGCAGGCGGTCGCGCAACTCCTGCGAGGTCACCACGCCCTGCGCGCTCCAGCCGTTGCAGTTGCCCACGTCCATGTATTCGATGAAACGCAGCACATGGCCGCTGCCGCGGAAGTGCTCGGCCAGCGGCAAGACTTGATCCTCGTTGAGGCCGCGCTGGATCACGCAGTTGATCTTCAACGATTCGAAACCGGCCGCGTGCGCGGCTTCGATCCCGGCCAGCACCTCGGCGACTTCGCCACGGCCGCCGGACAAGCGCCGGAACCGTTCCGGGTCGAGCGCGTCCAGGCTCACGGTCAAGCGGCGCAGGCCGGCCTGGCGCAATGCGCGGGCCTGGCGCGCCAGCAGCGAGCCGTTGGTGGTCAGGGCCAGATCGTCCAGGCCCTCGATCCGCGCCAGCCGCTCGATCAGCTCGGGCAGGCGCTTGCGCAGCAAGGGTTCGCCGCCGGTCAGGCGCAGCTTGCTGACGCCGATGCGGACGAAGCCGCGCACCAGCGTCTCGATCTCATCGAAACTCAGCCGCGCCGCCGCGTCCAGGCCGTAGTCGTCGGGCACCCGCTCGGCCGGCATGCAGTACGGGCAGCGGAAATTGCAGGCCTCGATCACCGACAAACGCAGGTCGCGCAACGGCCGGCCCTGCCGATCCAGCGGCAGCGGCATCGGCGATGGAGCGGGCACGGCGTTCACGCGGGGGCTCTCAAGCGGTCGGCACCTGGGGGACGTTGGGTTCGGCGAGGTCGACGACCTCGCCGGGCCTGCCGACACGATACCCCCGCGCGGCCAGGGCGTCGCCCTCCTCGGCGCTGGCGTAGTGGTAAAGCAGGCAGCGGTTCAGTAGCGCGGGCGGGTATTCGCGCTCCAGATCCTCGATCCCGCTGTGCGAGGGGTTGCCGTGCAAGGCGCAGTCGTGGGCGATCAGCTCGCCCTGGTCGGCGTATTTGGCCAGCGCTTCCGGGATCGGCCGGGTGTCGCCGGTCCAGACCGCGCTGCCGGGCAGGCGCAGGCCGAAGGAGGTGTCGGGCCAGTGGTGGCGGGTGGCGAACACCTCCAGGCGCAGGCCGCGGTGCCAGAAATGGCCGCTGACCGGGATCAGCTGGAAGGCGTCCCAGAAATTCACCCCGCCCTCGGCCAGCACATTGGGGTAGTCGGCCACCCGCTGCTGCAGCAAGGGCACGATCGGCGCCGGCACGTACAGCCGCGGTTTGCCGCGGCGGGCCTCATCGAAGTAATGCGCGACGAACAGCCGCTCGAAACCGGCGATGTGGTCCATGTGCGCGTGGGTGAGGAACAAGGCCTCGGGCATGTGCCCGTAATGGGCCAGGAACGCGGTCAGGCCCTCGCCGCCGCAGTCGACGGTGAGCCAGGGCTCGCCGTCGCGTTCCAGGGTCGCCATCGCCGAGCCCAATTCCACCGCCGACGCATTGCCGACACCGTGCAGACGCAGCTGCCAAGTCATCCCGTCCCCTTTCGAGCGCTCGTTAGTCTTCTCTTAGTAACCACGTTCCCAGGCGCGGTCATAGGCCGTGCGCAAACGGGCGAAATCGCGTTCGACCTCGGCCGGGGGGCGCGCGCCGCGCAATTTCAGCAGCGAGCGCAGCAATCGGGCCAGGTTGCGTTCGCGCCAGGCGGTGGCCGGAATCCGGATCGCGCCGCGGTCCAGGTCGATCACCCAGCCGCGTCCGGAGGTGTCGAACAGCAGATTGGTGGCGTTGAGGTCGGCATGGTCCAGGCCGGCGCGATGGCAGCGCGCGATCAGCCGGCCGGCCTCCTCCCACGGCGCGCCGTCGCCGGCGACCGCGGCGCGATCGGCCAGCGAACGCACGCCGTTCAAGCGCTCGATCAGGATCGCGGCGTAGTAATGCAGACCGTCGCGCCGGTACCACGCGGCGATCGGCGTCGGCACCGGCACGCCCTTGCGCGCCATCTCGCGGGTCAGGCGGAACTCGGCGAAGCTGCGGGTGGCGTTGGCGCCCTGCCACCAGTAGCGGTCGCGGTTGAAGCGCGCGACCAGACCGCCGCGCAAATAGCGCCGCAACACCGCCTGGCCGAACGGCGCGTCGACGAACCAGGCGCCGCCGCGGCCGCCGCTGTCGACCGGCCGCGCCTTTTCGCCCCAATGCGCGGGCGAGAACCATTCCGGCGCGGCTTGCTGGACCCGGCCGCGGTCGAACAAAATCGCACCGTAACCGCTATCGTCGCGGTACGGCGTCAGTCCCTCGGCGGCGTCATAACCGGTCATCCGCCCGAGTCTAACAAGTCACGTGACCCAATCGCCTCTCAGCGTCTCACCTTCGATCTGCCTGTTGCGCCTGTCGGCGCTGGGCGATGTCACCCACGTCGTGCCGCTGGTGCGCACCTTGCGCAAGGCGCGGCCGCAGGCCTCGATCCTGTGGCTGATCGGCAAAGGCGAGCGGCGCCTGCTGGACGGGCTGGAAGGCGTGGATTTCCTCGAATACGACAAGAAAAGCGGCCTGGCCGGGATGCGCGCGCTGGGCCGCGCCTTGCGCGACCGGGCGCTGCCCGGCGGACGCTTCGACGTGTTGCTGCAGATGCAGGTGGCCGCGCGCGCCAATCTGCTCTCGGCGTTCGTGCCGGCGCGACGCCGGGTCGGCTACGACCGCTCGCGTTCCAAGGACTTGCACGGCTTGTTCGTCAACGAACGCATCCCCGACCGCCCCGGCATCCACGTGCTCGACGCCATCGGCAGCTTCTGCGAGCCGCTCGGCCTGCGCCAGACCGAGGTGGTCTGGGATCTGCCGGTGCCCGATGAGGCGCGCGCCTGGGCGCGCGCGCAGTGGCCGCAAGACGAGGTGCCGACCCTGCTGATCTCGCCCTGCTCCAGCCACACCCTGCGCAATTGGCGCAGCGAACGCTACGCCGCCGTCGCCGACCACGCCGCCCAGCGCGGCTGGCGGGTGGTGCTGTGCGGCGGACGCAGCCAACTCGAACGCGACACCACCGACGCGATCCTGGCGGCGATGAAGCACCCGGCGCTGGACCTGGTCGGCAAGGACACGCTCAAGCAATTGCCGGCGCTGCTGGAACGCGGGCAATTGCTGATGACCCCGGACTCCGGCCCGATGCACATCGCCAACGCCATGGGCACCAAGGTGCTGGGCCTGCACGCGGCCAGCAACCCGGCGCGCAGCGGCCCCTACAGCGACCGCCGCTACTGCGCCGATCGCTACGACGACGCCGCGCGCAAGTACCTGGGCAAGTCCGCCGCTGAGATCGCCTGGGGCACCAAGATCGAACACGACGGGGTGATGGACTTGATCTCGGTCGAGGACGGCGTCGCTGCGTTCGAACGCTATGTGGCCGACCATCTCTCGAACTGACCTCGGCCGCCCCCGGGTTTCACCCGCATCTTCGCAAGGACGCATCCATGAACACCCCACCCCGCCCGCGCTCGCTGGATGAATTGAACACTGCGCTGGGCAACGGCGCGGCATTTGACTATCTGTGCTTCTGGGGCCATCGCAGCACGCCCGGCAAGATCGGCAAGAGCTGTTTCAGCCAGTGGTATCCCGCGTCGTTCGAAATCGATGGTCAGCGTTATGCGACCGCGGAACACTGGATGATGGCCGGCAAGGCGCGCCTGTTCGGCGACGACGCCATCCGCGCGAAGATCGTGGCCAGCGACGATCCCGCCCAGGTCAAGGCGCTGGGACGCAAAATCGCAGGCTTCGATGAAGCGCGGTGGCGCGCACACCGCTTCGAGATCGTTGTCGCCGGCAATCGAGCCAAGTTCGGCCAGAATCCGGCTTTGACCGAATTCCTGCTCGCGACCGGCGAACGGATACTGGTCGAAGCCAGCCCCGTCGATCCGGTATGGGGCATCGGTCTGGCCGCCGATCACCCGGATGCGACCCGGCCGCAGGGCTGGCAAGGCCTGAACCTGCTCGGCTTCGCCTTGATGGACGTGCGCGACGAGTTGCGCGCGGCGCTCTGAACCACCCAACTACAAGGAAGTGTTATGCCCCTGGCGACACTGGAACACCGCTACGGCCCCGCCCCGGCCGATCTGGCCGCACTGCTGCGGCTGCGCGAGACCGGCGACTCGAATTTCGCTGAAACCCTGGCGGATGTCGGCTATCGCTTGATCGATCCGGACGATGCGCCGACCCTGCTCGATCCGGCCAGCTACATGAGCCCTCAGGAACTGGCCGATCCGGACATCGCCGCCAATATCCGCGCCATCGACGGCGTGTGCGAGTTCGTCAGCTTTTTCGTCGAGGACGACCAGAGCAACCTGTTCGGCTATTGGCACGGCCCCGGGCACGCGGCGCTGGTCGATGCGCCGATCGTGAAGTTCGACAACGAGGGGCAGTTCTCGTTGCTGCAAGGCCGCGGGCTGGTGGAAGCGTTGATCGGCGACCGGGTGTTCGACGACGACGAAGCCTTCGCCGGTTATGCCGCCGACCTGCGGGCCTTCGGCATCGAATTCGCGGCGCGCTCGTGGGAGCAGTTGCCCGAGCCGCCGGCGTCGAGCGATCCGGCGCAGTTGCACACCGCGCTGTACGAACGTTTTCGCGCGAACCCAAGCGACGCGAACTGAGCGCGGCTCGCGCTTAGCCGAGCGCGGCGCGCCGCTCGCTCAATCCCACAGGGCGAGCCGCGGCATCAACCGCCCTCGCCCTCGATCCGCAAGCGCCGCCAGATCGACAACTGCGTGCGCTGGCGGCGACGTTCGCGATACACCGCCGCGATCAGCGCCAGCGCGATCACCAGCGCCGCCACCCCGACCCGGCCCGCGGTCCAGTCCGCGTAACCGCCGGTGAGGCCGTCGACGGCGACGAACACCAGGCAGGCCGCGGCCGCGTTGCAGGCCAGACTGCACAGCACCTTCATCCGATTGAGGGTGTGGCGCGAGGACGGATCGGCAGCCTCCAGATACTCGCGCATGCGCCGGTCGACGTCGTGGAAGACCGAGGTCGACATCTGCGCGGCGCTCGGCAACACCAAGCCCTCGCTGCGCTCCAATCGGGCCGAGAGAAATTCGATCGCCGGCGCCCAGGCGCGGCGCAAACGCGGCCAGACGATGCCCTGGGCGATGCCGTAAATCAGCCGGCCGATCGGGCTGAGCGCCAGACCCAGCGCGTACGCCCCGGCGAACCAGGTCGGCAAGGTCAGCTCCGGGGCCTGTTCGCGCAGCAAGTGCAGGCCGGCCGGATGGCGCAGCGCCAGCGCGGTCAGCAGCAGCCCGCCCGGGCACAGCCAGGCGAGCAGATCGTCGTACAGCCACGCGCCGGCGCGTGGTTTGGCTTCGGCCATCGCCCGTCCTCCCCGACGGTTGCGGCGCGGCGGCTCAGAACGCGCCGGTGCCGTAGTCCTGGTAGGACTTCTCTTCCACGTAGGTCGAGCCCAGGGCCAGGTTGATCTCTTTCTTGACCCGCGCGCGCACGTCGTTCTCGACGTAGACCGAACGCGCCAGACGGATGAACTCGGCGTCGAACTCCTGCGCCTTTTCCTTGATCCGGATGTCGTCCTCGATCACCCACAGGCGCTCGTTGACCGCCTTGAGCTCGGCGCGCAGGCGGACGATGTCGTTGCCGGCGGCCGGATGCGCCAGCCAGGTCCGCTCCAGCGCGGTCAGCTCGTTGCGCACGTTGGTCAGCTTGGCTTCGTCGGTCATGCGCTCGGACTTGATCTGCAGGATCGCGATCTTGTCGAGCAATTCGCCAAAGGACACCGGGACCTGGATTTCGGACATGGGGCGCAGCCGTGGTTTGCGAAGGGGGCAGCTAGTGTAGCCCCGCCGCGCTCGCGCCGACCCGGCCGAAGCGGGCGCTTGCGCAATCCTGGCGGCCGGACCGGCGGCGGCCGGGCCACGGCCGCTTGTGGTCGGCCGGTTCAGCCCGTATCATTCGCGGCTCACTGCACCCGGAGAGGTGGCAGAGTGGTTGAATGTACCTGACTCGAAATCAGGCGTACGTTTATAGCGTACCGGGGGTTCGAATCCCCCCCTCTCCGCCAGATACGCACAACGGGCCCCTCGCGGGCCCGTTGTGTTTTTGGCGTTCGGGCGCTCGCCGCGCGGTCAGTACGCCAGGGTCGGGAACGGGTCGTCGCCCGCGCCGGGCAAGCAGGCGCAAAACCCGAACCGGCCGGCGCACCGCCCTTCATCGGCGGTTTGGTTAGATTGAGCGAGTCTGGCTTCGGCGATACCGATACGCGCTTGGGGGAGCAAGGCATCGTCGAAGGACCGGCGCGGGCGCGCAAGCGACCTGGCGCACACGCGATCTTCATCGATGCTCATGCATGAATTCGCATGAGGATCACGTTTTCTTGCTCCACGGCCGTTCGGTCGCGATGATTCCGTTACAGCAATGGCAAACCCGACGACGCGAATGGCATGACCGGCAGATGATCGAATTCGGACACCTCACGCACGTCGGCCTGCGCCGCGAACTCAACGAAGACACCTATTACGGTGACAGCGAACTCGGCCTGTGGCTGGTCGCCGACGGCATGGGCGGACACGAATACGGCGAAGTCGCCAGCGCGCTGGCGCGCGAGACCATCGTCCGCGAGGTCCGCGGCGGGACCGCGTTGGCGCAGGCGATCCGCATCGCCGACGAAGAAATCATCCGCACCTCGCGCCGGCGCAACGACGCCTTGCCGATGGGCACCACCGTGGTCGCCGCGCGCATCAACGGCAGCCGCTTCGAAGTGGCCTGGGTCGGCGACAGCCGGGTCTATCTGTGGCGCGACGGCCACCTGGCCCAGCTCTCGCAGGACCACAGCTACGTGCAGGAGCTGATCGCCAACGGCGCGATCACCCACGAACAAGCGCGCAGCCACCCGCACCGCAACGTGGTCACCCAGGCGCTGGGCGTCACCGACCCGCGCAACCTCAACGTGGAAACCATGACCGGCGAACTGCGCCCGGGCATGCAGCTGTTGCTGTGCAGCGACGGGCTGACCGAGGAAGTCGACGACCGCAGCATCGCCCGGGTGCTGGCGCACAACGACTGCAGCGCGCAGGAATGCGTGGATTCGCTGGTCGCCGCGGCGCTGGACGGCGGCGGTTCGGACAATGTCACCGTGGTGTTGGTGCGCAGCCACTGAGGCGCGGTTGGGCCGCGGAATTCGACAAATTTATTTCTGTCTAATTTTTTCCAATCGCATCGATACGAGCGAAGTCGCTCTTGGCCGGCCCCAGGCGCATGCCGGTGACGCAATGGGTGTCGATTCGCGGTCGCGGCTTGCGCCGCTCCTACAGGTAGCTAACGGAGCTTCGGCGGCTACCTGTACACGCAACCGCGAACGCCGGCGCAACCGCCCGACTCAGGCCTCGACCGCCTGCGCAACCGGCAACGGCTCGGACAGATCCCACACGCACTTGCCGGCCTTCTTGCGCAGCTTCTCCAAGCGCGCCTGATGCGCGGCCAGCTCATCGGCCAACACGATCACCCGCGGCCGCTGCGCGTTGACGTCGACCTGATACTGGACCGCCTGCACCTGCGCACCGGCGCCGTTGGGATCGCCGAAGCCGATCTCTTCCTGGCCCGAGGTCAGGCCGATGTAGACCTCGCCCAGCAACTGGGCGTCGAGCAGCGCG
Source organism: Pseudomonas sp. CGJS7 (assembly GCF_036961695.1). Classification (NCBI taxonomy): domain Bacteria; kingdom Pseudomonadati; phylum Pseudomonadota; class Gammaproteobacteria; order Pseudomonadales; family Pseudomonadaceae; genus Pseudomonas; species Pseudomonas sp. CGJS7. The sequence continues at coordinate 13,766 of NZ_JBAMDI010000103.1, forward strand.
CCGTGCAACTGGCGATGCGAGTTGTCCACGCCCAGGCGTTTGCACAACGCGTCCAGCGAATTGCGCTGGCCGGGGTAACGCTGGCGCGCCAGCAACAGCGAGTCTTCGATGTTGGGGACGTGATCGGCCAACTTGCCGTACTGCGCGCCGCAGATCGACAGCTCGTTGTTGAGGAAGCCGACGTCGAAGGCGGCGTTGTGGATGATCAGCTCGGCGCCGCGGATGAATTCGAGGAATTCATCGACGATCTGTTCCATCCGCGGCTCGTTGGCCAGACGCTCCAACGACAAGCCGGTGACTTCCTGCGCGCCGGCTTCGAAATCGCAGTCGGGCTTGATGTACTGGTGATAGTGGCGGCCGGTCGGGCGGCGTTCGACGAATTCCACGCAGCCGATTTCGACCACCCGGTTGCCGCGTTCCCAGCTCAGGCCGGTGGTTTCGGTATCGAGAATGATTTGACGCATGCGGCGATTGTCTCAGAAGCGCGGCGGGCGAGTAAAAGCGCCCGCCGGGCGAAGCGTGGGGCACGGGCGCGGCGGCCGGGATCGGTCGCCATTGCCGCTGGCCGGCGGATTTACGGCCGGTAAGGACGCAGCCGCTCGGCTTGCAGCCGCGCCAGCGTGTCCACCCGCTCGTTCTCCGGATTGCCCGAATGGCCCTTGACCCACTTCCATTCGATCCGATGGCGCTGGCTGGCCGCGTGCAGGCGCTCCCACAGATCGCGGTTCTTGACCGGATCGCCGCCGGCGGTTTTCCAGCCGCGCCGGGCCCAGTTGCCGATCCACTCGGTGATGCCCTTGCGCACGTACTGCGAGTCGGTGGTCAGCACCACCTGGCAGGGTTCGCTGAGCGCTTCCAGGCCCATGATCGCGCCCATCAGCTCCATCCGGTTGTTGGTGGTGTCGGCTTCGCCGCCGGACAGTTCGCGCTCGTGGCCTTTGTAGCGCAGCAGCGCGGCCCAGCCGCCGGGGCCCGGATTGCCGAGGCAGGCGCCGTCGGTGTGGATGTCTACGGTCTTGTCTTCGCCTTGAGGGGTCACGCAACGGCTACTCGCTGGAACGGCCGCGCATTATCGCTGCTTCTCTTCGTCCTGAGCGGGACCGCTGCGCGCGGCGCTGGCGCCGCGGTGGGCGGCGGCGTCGCGCGGCACCAGCCCGGTCTGCCAGCGCAGTTGCAACAGGCGGGTGGGCGGAATCGCCGCGTGCACGCGCTTGGTCAGGCTCAGGGCGAGACCGGCGCGGACCACATCGGCCGCGCCGACTCCGGCTTCGCCGTGCGCCATCCGCCAACGCGGGCCCAGCCATTGCAGGCTGACCGGATCGGAGGCGAACCCGGACGCGCGCAGCATCGCCTGCCAATGGCCGGCGTCGCGGGCGTGCAGGCCGCTGCGGGCCCAACGCAGGCGGTACGGGCTCCACGGGTTCAGCGTGGCCAGCCACAGGCGGCCGCCCGGGGCCAGAATGCGCGCGCATTCGCTCAGCAGCGGCCGCGGATCGGCGCCGTCGTCGAACACGTGCTGCAGCAGCACCGCGCCGAAGGCCTCGCTGGCCAGCGGCAGCGGCAGGCGGCAGCGCAGCGGGCCGTCGAAGCCATCGCGGCTGCGGCGCAGCGCCACCCCGCGCCCGTCCGGCGGCGAGGCCGCGGCGACCCCGAACCAAGCCCACGGCAGGGTCGGGCTGACCGCCAACACCCGCGCCATCGCCGCCGCCTCCACGTCCAGCAGACCGTGACCGGCGACCTCGCCGAACCAGCGCAGGGCCTGGCTGGAATCGTGATCGGGTTGACGTCCGTGGGACAGGGCGGGCATGGTCGCGTCTCGGTAGAGCCCGGAATCGGGGATCGGGACAAGTTAGAGCATAGTCCTGCCGCGGCCGGATCCAATCCACGACCCGCTGCGAGCAACCAGCCTACTGCCAAGCGAGCGCGCTCGCCGGGCGACAGCCAGGAGTCCAGACAATGCGGTTGCTCGCCCTGCCCGCCCTCAGCGACAACTACATCTGGGCCTTGTCGGGCGACGACGAAGCCGCGCTGATCGTCGATCCGGGCGACGCCGCGCCGGTGCTGGCCGCGGCCGCGCACGGGCTGCGCCCGGTCGGGATCCTGCTGACCCACCACCACGACGACCATATCGGCGCGGTCCCGGCGCTGCGCGAGCGCTGGCCGAACATCCCGGTGTTCGCGCCGCAGGACGGCCGCATCGTCAGCGCCACCGCCCAGGTCGGCGACGGGGTCAAGATCCACGTCGACGGCTGGACCTTCGAGGTCCTGGCCGTCCCCGGCCACACCCGCAGCCACATCGCCTATTACCTGGAGCGCGGCGGACGGGCCAGCGAACGGATCGTGTTCACCGGCGACACCTTGTTCAGCCTGGGCTGTGGCCGCCTGTTCGAAGGTACGCCCGCCCAGATGCTGGCCTCGCTGACCCGCCTGGCCGCCCTGCCCGAGGACACCCGGGTCTGCTGCGGGCACGAGTACACCCTGGCCAACGCCGCCTTCGCCGGCGTGGTCGAACCCGACAACCCGGCGCTGCGGCGCCGCACCGAACAGGCCCAGGCCATGCGCGATGCCGGACGCCCCACCCTGCCCAGCTCGATCGCCGAAGAGCGCCAGACCAACCCGTTCCTGCGTACCCGCCAGCCCGGGGTGATCCGCGCCGTGGCCCACCGCCTGGGCCGCGAGGCCGCCGATGAGGTCGAAACCTTCGCCGAACTGCGGCGCTGGAAGGACGGATTCCGCGCGTGAGGCGGCCGCACGCCCCGCGCAGCGCCGCCCGCCGTCCGCTGCTGGCCGCTCTGGCCGCCGCGCTGTGCCTGAGCGTCGCGGTGCCCGTGTCCGCCGCCGAGCAGGCGACGCTGGCCGCGCCGCCGGCCGCCGACGCATCCAACGACAGCGGCCCGACCCGCAACGGCCGCGAGATCTACCAGCGCTTCCGCGACGGCCTGGCCGACAAGACCTGCGAGCCCGGGGTCAGCGCCCGCTGGCGCCAGCATTTCGCCACCGCGCCCAAGCGCCTGGCCAGTCAGGACGACGACCTGCTGCCGCTGTTCGGCTATGTGGTCGACGCGCTGCGCGAAGCCAGCTTGCCGACCGAATACGCGCTGATCCCGTTCGTCGAAAGCGGCTACCGCCCCGGCGCGCGCAGCGCCAGCGGTCCGGCCGGGCTGTGGCAGATGATCGCGATCACCGCGCGCAATCACCGCGTGCCGATGCGCGAGGGCTACGACGGCCGGATGTCGCCGGTGGAATCCACCGCCGCCGCGGTGCGTTATCTGAAGACCTTGCACGGCATGTTCGGCGGCGACTGGCGGCTGGCGGTGATGGCCTACAACGCCGGCGAATACCGGGTGTTCAACGCGATCAAACGCGCCGGCGTCGACATCGCCGACGCCCGCCACGATCAACTCACCGGCCTGTCCGACATCACCACCGCCTACGTGCGCAAGCTGCACGCGTTGTCGTGCCTGATGGAACAAGCCGACGACCGCGCCGAATGGCTGGCCGCGCTGGACCGGCCGGTGCCGCGGCTGGTCGCGGTCAGCGTGCCGGCGGAAATCGACAGCATCGGCGAATGGGCCGCGCGCACCGACCAGGATTCCGCCCGCCTGCTGCGTTTGAACCCGGCCTTCGGCAACGGCCGCATCGGCCGCAACGGCGGCCAGCGCGCGCCGCTGTTGGCGGTGGCCGCCGAAGCGATCGGCGCGCCCGGGCCGAGCGCGGCCGATGTCGCGCTGGCCAGCGGCGAGTTGCCGGCCAACCCGGAATCGGCGCGCGAGGATAAAGCGTCGACGAAAACGCTGGCCCAAGCCGATGCGCAAACCGGCAAGAGCGATGGCCAAGGCGAGCCGCTGGCTGCGTCCAAATCGGCCGGCGGCCGCGCCGACGCGAAGAACTCGAAATCGGCCAAAGCCGCCGCCGCACCGCGCCGCCACACCGTCGGCCGCGGCGAGAACGCCTGGACCATCGCCAAGCGCTACGGCATCGGCGCCGCTGAGTTGCTCAAGCGCAATGGCTTGAATGCCAACAGCGTGCTCAAGCCGGGGCAGGCCTTGTCGATCGACGCACCGAGCAAAGCGCGCAAGTAAGCCCCCGCGCGGCTCACCCACGCACGCCTCGACACCGCGGCGTGCGCCTGCCGCAACAACCACTCACTCGACGCGCTCGAAGATCGAAGCGGCGATTGGAGCGCATGCGCTCGCGAGTTCGCCGAAGAGCGCGCGCATCGAACTGTGACGTCATCGCGGAACTCGATGCCGCCAATCGATACCGACTTTGTCCGTTTGCGTTTGGAAGTGTAACCACTCGTGTTTGCCGATCTTGCCTGCCCTAGAATCCGCCAGCTCTAAAAATCCCAGCGCTGGCAGGTACTTACACAATTTAGGCGAGTAAATGGCACAAAAAAATACATTCAATGGCAGTGTTTCGACAGGGCCTGCCAAGCCGCTGTTTTCATCGATCCAGATGCTGCGCGCGGTCGCCGCGATGTTGGTGGTGCTGTTGCATTTCTCGCAGATGGAACAACACGCCGGCCAGGGCAATGCGTTGCTGCCGGAATTTTTCCGTTACGCCTTCGGCGGCGTGGATCTGTTCTTCGTCATTTCCGGTTTCGTCATGGTCACCGTCGCGCGCGGGCGCTACCAATCGCCCGCCGAGGCGCGCCGCTTCGCCTTGCGCCGCGCCTGGCGCATATTTCCGATCTACTGGATCTACACCTGCGTCCTGATCGCCGCGATCATGGTCAGCCGCGGCATTCCCAGCGCCACCCACGACGCCAACGAAATCGTCATGTCGTTCCTGCTACTGCCGCAGGCCAAGGGGCCGATGCTCGCGGTCGGCTGGACCCTGATCCACGAACTGTATTTCTATCTGGTCGGCGCGCTCGCCATCGCCTTCGTCCCGGAGCGCAGGGTCCCCGCCTTCCTGCTCGGCTGGGGCGCGTTGACGACGGCGATCTATCTGCTCGCGCCGGTCCAAACATCGCCTTGGCTGACGGTGGTGGCCAGTCCGTTGACCTGGGAATTCATCGCCGGCGCGATGATCGGTTTGTACGTCCATCGCTTCCCGAAAGCGCTCGCGCCGGGCTGCGCGGCGCTCGGCGCGGTCGCACTGCTGGCCAGTTTCGCGATCACCCGCCACATCGGCGAACTCGCCGGCGCCGGTGCGCTCAGAGCGCTGTTGTACGGGCCTGCCAGCGCCTTGATCGTGCTGGGAATGGCGGCCTGGGAACGGCATGCCGGCGGCTTACGGATACCCAAGTTCCTGACCGCGCTCGGCGACGCTTCTTACTCGCTGTATCTGTCGCACTCGCTGATCATCTTCGGGGTCAGCCGCTATTGGCGCGGCGGGGTGACGCCGTGGATGCACGAGCTGTCGCTGATCGCCGCGATAAGCGCCTGCATCGTCTTCAGCCTGATCTCCTACCGCTGGCTGGAAAAACCGATGCTGGCGTTCGGCGAAACCTATTTGTTCCGCCGCTCGCGGATCGGCGCGGCGCAACCGGCCTGATCCAAACGCGCTTGCGATTCTCGGCAGGTACTAAAAAGCCCGGCGGCGCCGGGCTTTTTTTCGCGGTTTCAGCAGGGTCGCATTCCGCGCCTTCGGCGCGTATCCCTCAAGGGACTACGCGGCAGCCTCGACCGACTTGGCCTTCCGCGAAGGCCACAACATCGCCACGATCGTCACCCCGCCCAGCAACCAGCTGTAGTGCACGTTGCCGACCAGAGCCAACGGCGAGACCTTGCTCAACGACGCCGCCAACAGAATCTGCGCACCGTAGGGCAGCACGCCCTGGGTCACGCAAGCGAAGATATCGAGCACGCTGGCCGCGCGCGCCGGCGGCACGCCGTGCTGCTGGGCGACATCGCGGGCCAGGCCGCCGCTGATCAGAATCGCCACGGTGTTGTTGGCGGTGAACACATCGGTGGTCGCCGACAACGCGGCGATGCTGATCTCGCCCGCGCGCCGGCTGCGATGGCCGCGAGCGAACTTGCCGATCACCTGCGCCAGCCAGGCCAATCCGCCGGCCGCTTTCATCAGCGCGCCCAGGCCACCGACCAGCAGCGACAGCAAGGTGATCTCGACCATGCTCTCGAAGCCGTCCCAGATATGGCTGGTGTACGCGGCGAAGCCGAAGTCCTCGGCGAAGAACACCCCGAACAGGCCTGCGACCACCAGGCCGAGGCTGAGCACGATGATCACGTCGACGCCGGCGATGGCCAGGCCGAGCACGATCAGATACGGCAGGATCAGCCACGGCGACACCGGATCGGGCGTCTGCACCGGCGCGGTTTCGCCGAGGAAGCCCAGCAGCACCAGGGTGGCCAGCGCGGCCGGCACCGCCAGCTTGAGGTTCTCGCGGAACTTCTCCCGCATCGTGCAGCCCTGGGTGCGGCTGGCGACGATGGCGGTGTCGGAGATCACCGACAGGTTGTCGCCGAAGGTGGCGCCGCCGATCACCGCGCCGAGCACCAGCGCGCGATCCAGGCCGGAGGCATCGGACACGCCCAGCGCGATCGGCGCGACCGCGGCGATGGTGCCCATCGAGGTGCCCAGCGACATCGAGATGAACCCGGCGACCACGAACAACGCCGGCAGCAACAGCGCCGGATGCACGTTGCCGACGCCGAGCGAGACGATCGCATCGACCGCGCCGATCGCCTTGGACACTTCGACGAAACCGCCGGCGAGCAGGAAGATCAGGCACATCAGCACGACGTTGTGGTCGCCCATGCCGTTGAGCAGCGTCTCCAGCGGCTTGATCCCGCGCCGCCAGGCGATGAACGCGGCCAGCGCCAGCGCCGGCAGGATCGCCACCGGCGCGTGCAGTTGATAGAAGCCCATCGCGTCGCCGTGCGCGGTGAAGTACAGCCCGGCGCCGAAGAACAGCGCCAGGAACAGCAGCAGCGGCGTCAGCGCGAGCCCGCTGGGGGACAGCGGCGCGCCGGGGCGGGAGGGTTGATTCATCGCTTCATCCGAATGGATTCGAAAACTGGGCGATTTTGCAGTGCAGCATCACGGTTGTCGAGTGCTGGGGGTGGAATGCTGTGTGGGCATGGATGCTAGCTCGGGGTGGGGTGGGTTTCCTCGGGGCTGGAGCAAATCCCCCCCTAGCCCCCCCCTTTTTCAAAGGGGGGAACGGCAGCGGTAAGGGCGCAACGGCTGGAACGAACGGCGGCGCGAACCGGCGCCCCCTTTGAAAAAGGGGGCTGGCGCCTACGCCAGCGCGCTTCAGACAAACCCAACTGCGCCGGGGGATTTGCTTTGCCGCTCGCCCGAAAACAAACAGGGCGCCCGAAGGCGCCCCGTCGTGTCTTCAGCGATGGCCGCAACCTCAAGCCGCAGCGCGGCTCGCGATCGCCTTGGCGAACGACATCGTATTGCCCTCGCCGCCCAGGTCCGGGGTCAGCGAATCCTTGGCTTCCAGCGTGGCGACGATCGCCTCGCGCAGCTTGGTCGCCTTCTCCGGCTGGCCGATATGGTCGAGCATCTGCGCCGCGCCCAACAGCAGCGCGCACGGATTGGCGATGCCCTTGCCGGCGATGTCCGGCGCCGAGCCGTGCACGGCTTCGAAGATCGCCGCGTCGGTGCCGATGTTGGCGCCCGGGGCCAGGCCCAGGCCGCCGACCAGACCGGCGCACAGGTCGGAGATGATGTCGCCGAACAGGTTGGTGGTGACGATGATGTCGAACTGCTCCGGACGCATCACCAACTGCATGCAGGTGTTGTCGACGATCATCTCGTTGCACTGGATGTCCGGATACTGCTGCGCCACTTCGCGCGCGGTCTTCAGGAACAGGCCCGAGGTCGACTTGAGGATGTTGGCCTTGTGCACCACGGTGACCTTCTTGCGGCCGGTCTTGCGGGCCAGATCGAAGGCGTAGCGGACGATGCGCTCGGAGCCGCGGCGGGTGATCTTCTGGGTCAGCAGCGCGGTCTCGCCGTCTTCCGACAGCGACTGGCCTTCGCCGATGTAGGCGCCTTCGGTGTTCTCGCGCACCGTGATCAGGTCCACGCCGGTCGGGAAGCGCGACTTGGTGTTCGGGAACGACTTGGCCGGACGCACGTTGGCGTACAGGTCGAAGCGCTTGCGCAGTTCGACGTTGATCGAGCTGAAGCCCTCGCCGACCGGCGTGGTCAGCGGGCTCTTGAGCGCGATGCGGGTCTTGCGGATCGAATCCAGGGTCGCGGCCGGCAGCAACTCGCCGTGCTTTTCCATCGCCACCAGGCCGGCGTCGGCGAACTCGTAGCTCAGGCCGACGTTCATCGCGTCGAGCACGTGCAGGGTGGCGTCCATGATCTCGGGGCCGATGCCGTCGCCACGGATGACCGTAATGGTTTGCGTCATGAGGGAATTCTTCCAGCGTTGGGGCGCGCGCACCGCGGGCGCAGCGCGCAAAAGTGTGAGCGTTAGCCCCGTAATTATGCCGGAAGCGGCTGCGGCCTGCATTCGCGGCCGTATTGGGACCGGGCCTGGCAGTCAGGAATCGGGGCGATCGGCCCGATTCGGACAAGCCTCGGCGCTGCCGCAACCGCCCCCTGCAGGAGCGGCGCGAGCCGCGACAACGCCAATGACGCCATGACGCAAGCCGGCTCGCCTGCGTCTTTTCCAATCGCGAGACCCGTGTTGCCCGGGCACGCAAGGGTTTCGTCGTGGGTGCGGTGTCGCGGTCGCGGCTCGCGCCGCTCCTACAGGGGGCCCTGGGGCGGTCAGCCGTGGTCGTGGGCGGCGGGCGCCGCCGATTCGCCCTGTTCGAGCTTGTCGAGGAAATCCACCGCCCGGCGCAGGTGCGGGATCACGATCGAGCCGCCGACCACCAGACCCACCGAGAACGCTTCGAACATCTCGTCGCGGTTGACCCCGGCCTGCTTGCACTGGGCGACGTGGTAGCTGATGCAGTCGTCGCAGCGCAGCACCATCGAGGCGACCAGGCCCAGTAGCTCCTTGGTCTTCAGGTCCAGCGCGCCGGGCTGGTAGGTCTGGGTGTCGAGGGCGAAGAAACGCCGCACGACCTGGTTCGGTTCGGCCAGGATGCGCTCGTTCATGCGCTTGCGGAACGCGGTGAACTCGGCGACGCGGTCGCTTTCGCCCTGGCCGGCGCTGTCGTCGGCGCCGCTCATGCCGCGCCCGCCGCCAGCAACGGCTCCAGGCCGCCGGCGCGGTGCAGCGCCATCATGTCGTCGTAGCCGCCGACGTGAGTCTCGCCGATGAAGATCTGCGGCACGCTGGTGCGGCGGGTCTTGGCGATCATCTTCTCGCGCTCGGCCGGGTCCAGATCGATCCGCACCTCGCTCCAGGTCTGGCCCTTGCTCTTGAGGAAATTCTTGGCGGCGACGCAATACGGGCAGATCGCGGTGGTATAGATCACGATCGGCGGCGTCTGGGGGGCGGTGTCGCTCAAAACGGTTCTCCTGCCGGAAACTTCGGGATGGGGTCGCGGTCGAATATGGGCGCGCTGGCGGACAGTTTAAAGCGCGCCGGTGGAACGCAGTCCGTTGCGCGGCAGTACGCCCGCGTCGGGTCGCGGTATCGGGGTACGCAGCGATGGCCGGGTTAACGGCAGGTTCACGCCGCCGATCGCCGCCGGCGGCATCCTGCCACCGCTATGCTGGAAGCCGCCGCAGCCGTTGCCGTATCCGGGCGGCAACCTTCGACCGGCGCGGCGACCCCGTTCGCGCCCGCGGCACGTTGCAACCGAACACGCTTCATCCAGGCCGGCGCGTTCCCTGCTCGCCCTCCGCATCGCCCGTTCGACCCGAGGAATCACCGCTTGCGCCGCATCGCCCTGCTCACCGCCGCCGTCACCTTCGCCCTCGGCAGCGCCTGCGCGCAGGCGCAGGAAAACAAGCTGCCCGATATCGGCTCTTCGGCGGCGGAATTGCTCACGCCGGCCAAACAGCGCGAGTACGGCTCGATGATGCTGGCGCAGTTGCGCCACTACGACTATCTGCTGGAAGACCCGCTGATCGACAGTTGGCTCGACACCCTGGGCACGCGCCTGGCCGCCAACAGCGACAAGCCGCGCCAGCCTTTCACCTTCTTCATGCTGCGCGAGCGCCAGATCAACGCCTTCGCCACCCTCGGCGGCTACATCGGCGTCAACTCCGGGCTGGTGCTCACCGCCGAAAAGGAAGACGAGGTCGCCGCGGTGATCTCGCACGAAATCGCCCACGTCACCCAGCAGCACGTGCTGCGCGGGGTGGAACGCGCGCAGCGCGATCAGTTGCCGATCCTGTTGGCGATGCTCGGCGCGATCGTCGCCGCGCAAGGCGCCGGCGGCAATTCCAGCGACGACGCGACCATGGCCGCGATCACCTCCGGCCTGGGCCTGATGCAGCAGCGCCAGATCAACTACACCCGCTCCAACGAATCCGAAGCCGACCGGATCGGCATCCAGACTCTGTCGCGCAGCAACTACGACACCACCGCGATGGCCGATTTCTTCCAGCGCATGCAGGTGGTTTCGCGCAGCAACGCGGCCAATTGGTACGGCGAAACGCCGGACTATCTGATGACCCATCCGGTCACCACCACCCGCATCAGCGAAGCCAAAGAGCGCGCCGAACAACTGGCCAACAAGAACAGCGTCACCGCGGTCACCTCCACCCCTAACGCGACCCGGGTCGAGCGCATTCCCAAGGCGCCGTTCACCCTGCCGCCGAGCGCGGCCGGCACCGACAACCCGTTGCTGCCCAGCGGCCTGAAGCTCAACGATCAGGCGCTCAGTTCCGGCGGCACCGGCGTGTTCGAGTTCGCCCGCGAGCGGGTCCGGGTGCTCAGCGCCAACTCGCCGCGCGAGGCGGTGCGCGAATACGAAAAGATGAGCGGCGACAGCGACGCCCAGCGGTACGGCCTGGCCTTGGCGCGGCTGCGCGCGAATCAGTCCGGCGCGGCCATCGCCAGCCTGACCGAACTGCTGCAGAAGCATCCCGGCCAGTTGTGGCTGAGCCTGGCGCTGGGCGAAGCCGAAGCCCAGGCCGGCAAGACCGCCGCCGCCGACAGCCGCTTCGAGGCCCTGCTGCGCCAGACCCCGAACAACCGCGCCATCGCCTTGACTTACGCCAAGGTGCTGACCGACCGCAACACCGCCGCCGCCGGCCAGCGCGCGCAGGCGATCCTGCGGCCGCTGTTCGGCGCGTTCAGCGACGATCCGCTGCTGCAGCAGACCTTCGCCCGCGCCTGTGAGATCGCTGGCGATTCGATCCGCGCGGGTGAGGCGTATGCGGAAGCCGCGTATCTGCGCGGGCGGCCGGAGCAGGCGCTGGTTCAGCTCAATACGCTCAAGCGCAAGCCGGACTTGGATTACTACGCCCGGGCGCGGATCGAGGCTCGGATCGCGGCGATTACGCCGACGGTGTTGGAGCTGAAGCGGCAAGGGGTGCGGGATGAGGATTTGAAGCGGCAGTAGGCTGCCGGGCAAATCCCCCTGCGCCGCCGGGTTCGTCTGCAGCCACCCTGCGCAAGGCGCCCGCCCCCTTTTGCAAAGGGGGCGACATTTCACGCGCCACGCCTCCCACCCGAAGCATTCCCCCCTTTGAAAAAGGGGGGCCAGGGGGGATTTGCTCTTGCCCGTCCCGACACCAATCTGTCGCAACCGAGCCCCGCCCGTTTTCGAACTTGGCAAATTTTGGCGGTATCGCCACCCCACCGCCGCAAACCCGCGCAGCCACCGGCACCCCACTGCCATCGGCATGTAACCTCCCCGCCAAACTCAGCCAGCGCCGATAAGGCAGCCAACGGCGGCGAAAACGCGCCCAACCCCGGCAGAACCCCGCCACAGCTGGCGGCGTACGGATGTGCCGCGACACTGGCGCGACATCACAAAGCCGATCATGCCGCCCGTCCTATGTCATGGAGTAGTCACAAAACGGTAGTGTACTGGCGCGGTTTCAAGGACGAACCCTTTCCGCCTCCCCCTCGGTGACCGTGTGCAGAAGCGCATCCTGATTGTTGAAGACGAGCCCGCCATCCGCGACATGGTGTCCTTCGCCCTGCGCAAGGGCGAATACGACCCGGTCCACGCCGGCGATGCCCGCGAGGCCCAGGCCGCCATCGCCGACCGCGTGCCGGACCTGATCCTGCTCGACTGGATGCTCCCGGGCACCAGCGGCCTGGAACTGGCCCGGCGCTGGCGCAAGGAATCGCTGACCCGCGAGATTCCGATCATCATGCTGACCGCGCGCGGCGAAGAGAACGACCGCGTCGGCGGCCTGGAAGCCGGCGTGGACGACTACGTGGTCAAGCCGTTCTCGGCGCGCGAACTGCTGGCGCGGATCCGCGCCGTGCTGCGCCGCTCGCGCGAGGACGACGAAGACGGCAGCGTCGGCGTCGGCCCGCTGCGCATCGACGGCGCCGCCCACCGCGTCTTCGCACAAGGCGAAGGCGGCGACCAGCCGGTCCAGATCGGCCCGACCGAATACCGCCTGCTGCACTTCTTCATGACCCACCCCGAACGCGTCTACTCGCGCACCCAGTTGCTCGATCACGTCTGGGGCGGCAGCGTCTACGTCGAAGAACGCACCGTCGACGTGCACATCCGCCGCCTGCGCAAGACCCTGGAACCGCACCGTCTGGACGGCATGGTCCAGACCGTGCGCGGCGCGGGCTATCGTTTTTCTGCCTCACTCGCCGCGTAAGCTGGGGGTATGCCGCCCCGCGCACGCTCCGCCTGGTTCCGCACCCTCGGTCAGCTGGCCCTGATCCTGGTCGGCGCGGCCGTGCTCGGGGTTCTGGTCGGCTATCCCTGGCCGATCGTCACCGTCGCCGCGCTCGGCGTGGTCGCCTGGCATTACTGGCGGCTGCGGCGGGTGCTGATCCGGCTGACCGCGCGCCAGCGCCTGACCCCGCCGCTGGGCGAAGGCATCTGGAACGAACTCGACCGGCTGCTGCACCGCAGCCAGGCCGAAATGCGCGGGCGCAAGCGCCGGCTGATCGAAATGCTGCGCGCCTACCGCGCCGCCGCGGCGGCGATGCCCGACGCGATCGTGGTGGTCGAACGCAACAGCCAGCGCATCCAGTGGTTCAACGAAGCCGCCACCGGCCTGTTCGGCCTGCGCTATCCGCGCGACATCGGCGCGCCGGTGGTGCAGCGCCTGCAGCCGTTGCAGCTGTCGCATTGGCTGGCGTCGGGCCGCAACGCCGAACCGCTGGAAGCGGCCTCGCCGTGGAATCCGGCGATCACCCTGAGCCTGCGCCTGATCCCGTATTCGGAAAACCTGTGGCTGCTGGTCGCGCGCGACGTCAGCCGCCTGCTCCAGCTCGAACAAATGCGCCGCGACTTCGTCGCCAACGTCTCGCACGAACTGCGCACGCCGCTGACCGTGGTCCACGGCTACCTGGACATGCTCGATCCGGAAGAACATCCGGACTGGGCGCCGATGCTGGCCGAGATGCAGCGCCAATCCCAGCGCATGACCCAGCTGGTCGAAGACCTGCTGACCCTGTCGCGGCTGGAATCGCAGGACAGTCTGCCGGCGGAAGAAACCGTGTCGATGTCCTCGATGCTGGCCACGCTCAAGCGCGAAGCCAACGCCTTGAGCCAGGGCCGCCACGAAATCGCCATGGACGATCTGGCCGGCGTGGACCTGTTCGGTTCCAACAAGGAACTGCACAGCGCGTTCTCCAATCTGGTCGGCAACGCGATCCGCTACACCCCGGCCGGCGGCACCATCCGCATCCGTTTCCGCCCGGAAAGCAGCGGCATCGCCCGCGGCGTGGTGCTGGAAGTGGTCGACAGCGGCTACGGCATTCCGGCCGCGCACCTGCCGCGGATCACCGAGCGTTTCTATCGCGTGTCCACCAGCCGCTCGCGCGAAAGCGGCGGCACCGGGCTGGGCCTGTCGATCGTCAAACACGTGCTGCATCTGCACGGCGCGCGCCTGGAAATCGCCAGCGAAGTCGGCCGCGGCAGCACCTTCGCCTGCCACTTCAATACCGACCGCATGCGCCGCCGCGACGCGTACAACGAATCGCTCGATGCCCTGGACGATACGCCGCATCACGCCGAGGCAGGGCAAGATTTGCAACACTCATCCGATTGACCACCAGGATCGAAGCAGCAGCGCCATGAATGCGATGACGGAAACCTCGCTCGACACCGATCCGCTGCGCGACAGCGCGCTGTACTTCAACCGCGAGCTCTCGCAACTCGACTTCAACTTCCGGGTGCTGGCGCAGGCCCAGGACCCGCAGGTGCCGCTGCTGGAGCGGTTGAAGTACCTGTGCATCTCCTGCACCAACCTCGACGAATTCTTCGAGATCCGCGCCGGCACCCTGCGCCACGCCCAGGATCTGGGCCTGGCGCCCGGCCCCGACGGGCTGGCCCCGCAGACGGTGCTCTCGCGCATCCACGACCGCGCCGCCGAACTGGTCAAGGCGCAGTACGAATGCTGGAACGACGTGCTGCGCCCGGCGCTGCAGGATTCGGGCGTGCGCGTGCTCGGCCGCAACTCCTGGAACGCGCGCCAGACCCGCTGGCTGCGCGCGTACTTCCGCGACGAAATCATGCCGGTGCTGTCGCCGCTCGGCCTCGATCCCGCGCACCCGTTCCCGAAGATCCTCAACAAGTCGCTCAACATCGTGGTCGTGCTCAAGGGCAAGGACGCGTTCGGCCGCGCCGGCAATCTGGCGATCGTGCGCGCGCCGCGCTCGTTGCCGCGGATCATCCAGATGCCGGAGAACGTCTCCGGCGGCAAGCACGACTTCGTGTTCCTGTCCTCGGTGCTGTCGACCTTCGTCGACGAACTGTTCCCGGGCATGGAGGTCAAGGGCGCCTACCAGTTCCGGGTGACCCGCAACTCCGAGCTGCTGGTGGACGAGGAAGAAGTCGACAACATCGCCCTGGCCTTGCGCGATGAGCTGATCGGGCGCGGTTATCTGCGCGCGGTGCGGCTGGAAATCGCCGAGCAATGCCCCAAGCCGATCGTGCGCACGCTGCTGGAGAATTTCGACCTGCCCGAGAACGCGGTTTACCGCATCAACGGGCCGGTCAATCTCAACCGCGTGATCCAGGTCTACGATCTGGTCCAGCGCCCCGAGCTCAAGTTCCCGCCGTACTCGCAACGCGTGGCGCCCGGCATCGACAGCCTGTTCGATACCGTCGCCGACGGCGACATGCTGCTGCACCACCCCTTCGATTCGTTCGCGCCGGTGCTGGAACTGCTGCGTCAGGCCGCCGAAGACCCGAACGTGCTGGCGATCAAGCAGACCCTGTACCGCGCCGGCAAGGATTCGCCGATCGTCGAGCAACTGGTCCAGGCCGCGCGCAACGGCAAGGACGTGACGGTGGTGGTCGAGCTGCGCGCGCGCTTCGACGAAGAAGCCAACCTGGGCCTGGCCGACCGTTTGCAGGAGGCCGGCGTGCAGGTGGTGTACGGCGTGGTCGGCTACAAGACCCACGCCAAGATGCTGCTGATCGTGCGCCGCGAGGGCCGCAAGCTCAAACGCTACGTCCACCTGGGCACCGGCAACTATCACAGCGGCACCGCGCGCGCCTACACCGACTTCGGCCTGATCACCGCCGATCCGGACATCGGCAACGACGTGCACCTGATCTTCCAGCAACTCTCGGGCCTGGCGCCGTCGCTCAAGCTCAAGTGCCTGCTGCAATCGCCGTTCACCCTGCATGCCGGCGTGCTCAAGCGCATCGACCGCGAAACCAAGCATGCGCGCGCCGGCAAACCCGCGCGCATCGTGGCCAAGATGAACGCACTGAACGAGCCGCAGGTGATCCGCGCGCTGTATCAGGCCTCGCAAGCCGGGGTGCAGATCGATCTGATCGTGCGCGGCGCCTGCACCTTGCGTCCGGGCGTGCCGGGCGTGTCCGACAACATCCGCGTGCGCTCCATCGTCGGCCGTTTCCTGGAGCATCACCGGGTCTATTGGTTCGCCAACGACGGCGCGCCGGACCTGTTCTGTTCCAGCGCCGACTGGCTGGAACGCAACCTGCTGCGGCGCGTGGAGACCGGCTTCCCGATCCTGGATTCGGACCTGCGCGGCCGCGTCTTTGAGGAAGCCCTGGCCAATTATCTGGCCGACAACCTCAATTCCTGGGAGCTGCAAGCCGACGGAGACTACCTGCGGGTGACCCCGGCCGAGGGCGCGATGCCGCACTCGGCCCAGTCCACGCTGTTGGCCAAATTGTGCGGATGACCCAAACTTCCGCGCATGAATAATATTTTCCCGACCACCCGCCTGCCGCTCCAGGACGGCGACCTGCTCGCCGCGGTCGACCTGGGCTCGAACAGTTTCCACATGGTGGTCGCGCGCTACGTGCTGGGCCAGTTGCGCACGGTGGACCGCCTGCGCGAGACCGTGCGCATGGCCGAGGGCCTGGACCGCAAGGGCGGGCTCGCGCCGGAAGTGCGTCAGCGCGCGCTGGAATGCCTGTCGCGCTTCGGCCAGCGCATCCGCGACGTGCCGCCGCAGCGGGTCCGCGCCATCGCCACCAACACCGTGCGCCGGCTGGCCGCGCCGCAGGGCTTTCTGATGCCGGCCGAGTCGGCGCTGGGCCACGCCATCGAAGTGGTGTCCGGCCGCGAAGAAGCGCGCCTGATCTACCTGGGCGTCGCCCACGCGCAGCCGTCCAAGCCGGGCGAGCGGCGTCTGGTGATCGACATCGGCGGCGGCTCCACCGAATGCATCATCGGCTCGGCGTTCGAGGCGATCGAGCGCGAAAGCCTGCAGGTCGGCTGCATCGCCAGCACCCGCCGGTTCTTCGAGAACGGCAAGCTGTCGAAGAAGAAATGGCGCGATGCGCTGACCGAGGTCTCGGCCGAATTCCAGCAATTCGCCGGCACCTACCGTTCGCTGGGCTGGCACGAGGCACTGGGCTCCTCGGGCACCAACAAGGCCATCGGCGAGATCTGCGCGGCGATGAAGCTGACCAAGGGCGCAGTCACCGCCGAGGCCCTGCCGCATCTGCGCGACAAATTGCTCCAGGCCGACCGCATCGACGCGATCGACCTGCCCGGCCTGTCGGCCGACCGCCGCCCGGTGATCGCCGGCGGCATCCTGATTCTGGAAGCCGCCTTCAACGTGCTGGGCCTGCAACGCATGGCCATCAGCAAGGCGGCGATGCGCGAGGGCGTGCTGTACGACATGCTCGGCCGCGGCGGCGCCGACGATCCGCGCGATGCGGCGGTGCGCGCGCTGGTCAAGCGCTACGGCATCGACGAACAGCAATCGGCGCGGGTGGAAGCGACCATGCTGCGGTTGTTCGACCAAGTGGCCAAGAACTGGCAGCTCGACGCCGACGACCGGCTGATGCTGATCCGCGCCGCGCGTCTGCACGAGCTCGGCCTGGTGATCGCGCACAGCCAATACCACGTGCACAGCTCCTACGTGATCGAGAACTCGGACATTTCCGGCTTCTCGCGCCAGCAGCAGCAATTCCTGGCCGCGCTGGTGCGCACCCATCGCCGCGGCATTTCCAAGAACGCCTTCGAGGCCCTGCCCGACCGTTTGCTCGCCGCGGTCCGGCGCAGCTCGGCGCTGCTGCGCCTGGCGGTGCTGCTGCACCGCGCGCACGAGTCCGATCCGATCCCGCAACTGGACGCGCACGCCGACGGCAACACCCTCACCCTCACCGTGTCCAAGCGTTGGCTGGAATCGCGGCCGCTGGTGCGCGCGGATCTGGAGGGCGAGCCGCAGGATATGGCGGGGCTGGGGATTTCGTTGAAGTTGTTGGCGGCTTGAGTGGGGCGTATCGGCGGTCGCGCCGGTGCGGGGCTGTCGATTCGGTGCAAATCACTGAAACGCCACCTGTCAGAACGCAACCCTCCAGAACGTCATTCCCGCGAAGGCGGGCTCCGCTTTACTTCGGCGAAGCCGAACATCCAGGGCCTTTCGGGCGAGAACGTTTGAAGTCGCTGGATTCCCGCGTTCGCGGGAATGACGCTCTGGAGAGATGGCGCTGAAGCCTCTGGATTCCCGCATTCGCGGGAATGACGATCTGGAAAGATCGCGCTGAAGTCTCTGGATTCCCACATTCGCGGGAATGACGGCTTGGTGGGATCGCGCTGAGGCCGCGGGATGTTCGGTTCCACCGAAGTAAAACCGAGCGCGCCTTCGCGGGAACGAGATCCGCAAGTGCGCGCAGCTCAAGCCCCTGCGCGCACCGCCAACAACTCGACCATCCTCTCCCGCATCAAAAACTTCTGCGGCTTGCCGCTGATCGTCATCGGCATCGCCTCGACGAACTCGATGTAACGCGGAACCTTGTACTGGGCGATGCGCCCTTGGCAGAACCCGCGCACGCCGTCGGCATCGAGCGCGGCGCCTTCGGCCACCCGGATCCACGCGCACACTTCCTCGCCGAACTTGGCGTCGGGCACGCCGAACACCTGTACGTCGGCGATCGCCGGATGGGTGTAGAGGAACTCCTCGACTTCGCGCGGATACACGTTCTCGCCGCCGCGGATCAGCATGTCCTTCAGGCGTCCGACGATATGGCAATAACCGTCGGCGTCGACGACGGCCTGGTCGCCGGTGTGCATCCAGCCCTCGGCGTCGATCGCCTCGGCGGTGCGCTTGGGGTCGCCCCAATAGCCTTGCATCACCGAATAGCCGCGGGTCAGCAGCTCGCCGATCTCGCCGCGCGGTACGGTGGCGCCGCGTTCGTCGACGATGCGCACTTCCACATGCGGATGCACCCGCCCGACCGAATCCACCCGCCGCGCCAGCGGGTCTTCCGGGACGGTCTGAAAACTGACCGGACTGGTCTCGGTCATGCCGTAGGCGATGGTCACCTGCTCCATGTGCATGCGCCCGACCACCTGCTTCATCACTTCGATCGGGCAGTTGGAACCGGCCATGATCCCGGTGCGCAGGCTGGACAGATCGAAGCGGGCGAACTCGGGATGTTCCAGTTCGCCGATGAACATCGTCGGCACGCCGTGCAGGCCGGTGCAGCGCTCCGCGGCCACGGTGCTCAGCGTGACCAGCGGATCGAAGCCTTCGCCGGGAATCACCATGCACGCGCCATGGGTGACGCAGGCCATATTGCCCAGGACCATGCCGAAGCAGTGATAGAACGGCACCGGAATGCACAGCCGGTCGCGTTCGCTCAGGCGCATCGCCTCGCCGACGAAGAAGCCGTTGTTGACGATGTTGCGATGAGTCAGGGTCGCGCCCTTGGGCGCGCCGGTGGTGCCGGAGGTGAACTGGATGTTGACCGCATCGCTGGCCGACAAGCTTGCCGCCACTTCACCCAGCAGTGCGTGCGCGTCGGCGTCGTCGCAGGCGGCGATGGCGTCGAAGGCGTGCGCGCCGGCCGGCGGCTCGCCCGCACCCATCGTCAGCACGTGGCGCAGATCGGGCAGACGCCGCGCGCGCAGCAGGCCGGGCGGATGCTGGCCCAGCTCCGGCGCCAGTTCGCGCAGCATGTCCAGGTACAGCGAGGTCTTGAACGAAGGCACGATCGCCAAGGCCCGGCATCCGACCAGGTTCAAAGCGTATTCCAGCTCATGAGTGCGGTAAGCCGGATTGATGTTGACCAGGATCAGGCCGGCGCGGGCGCTGGCGAATTGCAGCAGCACCCATTCGACCCGATTGAGCGACCACACCCCGATGCGGTCGCCCGGCGCCAGGCCGAGCTTGAGCAAGCCCGCGCCAAGACGATCGACCGCGGCATCGAACTGGCGCCAGTTCATGCGCACGCCCTGCGGCGGCACCACCAGCGCTTCGCGCTCGGGCCAGGCCGCGGCGATGCGCGAAAGCATCGCGCCGATGGTTTCTTCCAGCAGCGGCGGCGCGGTGGCGCCGACGACGTGGCTCAGCGCGGGATCGGGGGCGGCGGCATCGTTCATGCCCCCAGCATAGCCGCGCGCGGCGCGGTTACGCAGCCGCGCGGCGCCCTCGCCGTGCGCGGAGCGTGACTCAGTGCAAGGACCGCTGCGCGGCTTCGGCGCGCAGCTGCTTGGCCCGCACCAGCACCGGCGGCGGGGTGATTTCCTCGGGGATCCGGAAGATGCCGATCTTGCGCAACCACTGCCCCGGCGCCTTGGCCGAGGTGAAGGCGACCACCGGAATCGAGATCACCAGGCCCAGGATCACCGGCGACATCCACGCCGCCAGCGGCGGCGAGATCGCGTAGGCCATCGCGCCGATCAACACACCGAACAAGGTCAACCCGCCATAGCTGCGGATCAGCCCGGACAACGGCAGGCTGCCGTCGTCGCGGCGCTGCGATTCCCAGCCCGAGTCCTTGCCCGCCAACACTTCGGCCACCCCGCGCGATTGCACGTACATGGTGATCGGCGCCATCAGCGCCGCCAGCACGGTTTCGAAAATCATGCTGAAGAACGCGCGGATCGCACCGCCGCAGCCGCGCCGGGTCTCGCGGTCGGTCAGCATCGCCAGGAACGCCATGAACTTCGGCGCCAGCAGCACCGCCATGGTGGCGATGAACACCCACAGCACCCGGTCGGGGTCCTGGTCGCGCCAGTACGCGCTGGGCGAGAAACCCGGCAGGCGCACGCTCTGCCACTTGAAGTAATCGACCCGGTCCAGCGGAATGATCAGCCCCACCAGCATCAACATCGCCCACATCGGCGCGGTGAAGTAATGGCCGATGCCCATGGCCATGTGCATGCGGCTGATCCAGTGCAGACCCTTGGCCGAAACCACCGCGCCGTGTTGCAGATTGCCCTGGCACCAGCGGCGGTCGCGCACCAGCATGTCGGTGAGCGAGGGCGGGCCTTCCTCATAGCTGCCGACCAGTCCCGGCACCATGTGCAGGGCCCAGCCGCCGCGGCGCATGAAGGCCGCTTCGACGAAATCGTGGCTCAGCACGGTGCCGCCGAACGGCTTGTAGCCGCGCAGTTCCGGCAGGCCGGCGTGATCGGCGAAGGCCTGGGTGCGGATGATCGCGTTGTGGCCCCAATAGTTGCTTTCCGCGCCGTGCCACCAGGCGATGCCGTAGGCGATCACCGGCCCGTACACGCGCCCGGCGAACTGCTGCATGCGCGCGAAGAGGGTCTGGCCGTTGACGATCATCGGCAAGGTCTGGATCAGGCCGACGTCGGCGTTGCGTTCCATCGTGCCGGCCAACTTCACGATCACCTCGCCGGTCATCAGGCTGTCGGCATCGAGAATCAGCATCTGCGGGTAGGCCCCGCCGAAGCGCCGCACCCATTCGGAGATGTTGCCGGCCTTGCGTTCGGCGTTGTTCTTGCGGCGACGGTAGAAAATCCGGCCATGCCCGCCGGTGCGTTCGCGCAGCGACTGGAACGCGCGGATCTCGGCCTGGCGAACCGGTTCCTTGGTGGTGTCGCTGAGGATGAAGAAATCGAACTTGTCGATCTGCCCGGTCGCGTCGACCGACTCGTAGATCGCCTGCAGACCGGCCATCAGCCGCTCGGGGTCTTCGTTGTAGGTCGGCATCAACAACGCGGTGCGCTGGCCCAGCTCGGGCAGCTCGCCGCCCTGCTTGAGACCGAAGCGCCAGCGCCGCCGCGACAGGATCAGCAGGAAACCCGCGAACGAGCTGGCGAAGGCCAGCGCGATCCAGGCGAACAAGGGCACGAACAACACCAGCAGCACCGCTTCCAGCAGGCTCAGGCCGCCGACGTAGAGCACGCGCAGGATGTGGTACGCCGCGGTCAGGGTCAGCAGCGCGGCGCCGCCGATCACGTAGAAGCGGCGCCAGCCCATCGCGGTGGGCGCGCTGGGCAGCCGGCCTTTGGGACGTTCGCCGACCTTCAGCGATTGCACCGGCATCGCCATCGGCGATTCCGGCGGCAACGCCTCATAGGGCACGGACGCGGCGGGTTTCGGGGGAGCGGCAGTTGCGTTCATTCGGTCCAACGATAAAGCCAAGTTTCGGAAAGAGGGCCGTCGCCGTCCTCGAGTACTGCGCGAAGTTCGACGGCGCGCGCATCGCCGGGCCGCAATTCGAACGATAACCGCCAGCCGCCGGTGCCCGGATTGGGGTGGGCCACGGCGTTGGCGACTTGCCCCGCCGACGCCCACACCACCGCGCGCGGCTGCGCTTGCTTGGGCAGCGCGCCCAGGCCACCGCCTTCCAGGTCGATCACCACCAGCCGCGCGCCGTCGCCGCCGGCGCCGATGCGGGTGCGCGCCACCGTCGCCAGCGCGGCGCGCCAGCTGTGCTTGGCGCACCAGTGCAGACGGTAATCGAAACGGTGCTCGCGGCCGGGCGCCAACGCTGCGCGCGGACGCCAGAACGCGACGATGTTGTCGTTGTATTCGTCCCGGGTCGGGATCTCGAGCAGATGCACCGCGCCCTCGCCCCAATCGCCGATCGGCTCGACCCAGGCGCTGGGGCGGCGTTCGTAGTGCGCTTCGCTGTCGGCGTAATCGGCGAAGGCGCGCTTGCGCTGCATCAGGCCGAACGCGCGCGGAGTGCGATCCTGGAACGCGCTTTCCTGCAGCGCGGCGGGGTTGTTGAGCGGACGCCAGAGTTGTTCGCCGGCGCCGTTGTGCACGGCCAGGCCATCGGAGTCGTGCACCGCCGGACGGAAGTCGTCGATGCCGACCCGGTCGGTGGCGTCGAAGTGGTACATGCTGGTCAGCGGCGCGATGCCGGCGCGCGGCAAGCTCACCCGCGGGTACAGGCGCAACTGGGTGTCGAACACCGTTTCGCTGCCCGGGGTGATCGCGAAACGCACCGCGCCGGCCACGCTGGGGCTGTCGAACAAGGCATGCACCACGATCCGCTTCGCGCCGGCCGCCGGGCGTTCGATCCAGAACCCGGTGAACGCCGGAAATTCTTCATCGCCTGCGGCGCCGGTGTTCAACGCCAGCGCGCGCGCCGACAGCCCGTACAGCAGATCCTTGGCGACCGCGCGGAAATAACTCGCGCCCAGGAACGCGCAGACCTCATCGAAGTAATCGGCGCGGTTGATCGGCGCGTGCACGCGAAAACCGGCGAAGCCCAGATCGTTCTGCGCCGGCCGCGGCGCCTTGCCGAAGCTGAACATGCTAGGCGCGTACACCACCGGCGTGGCGACGCCGCCATCGACCACGTGCATGTCTACCCGCTGCTTGAACAAGAACGCGCGGTGGAAGAACTGCAATTGAAACGGCAAGCGCTCGGACTTCCACAGCGCCTGGGCCGGATCGAAACGGATGTCGCGCCAGGTGTCGTACTTGATCCGGGCCAGGGCCTCGGGCAGATCCGCGTTGGCCGGCCGATACGGCTTGGCCGCCAGCGCCCGCGCCATCGCCGGCACGGTGTCGGCGCCGAACGCCGATCCCGCCGCGGCGGCCGACGCCCACCCGGACCAGGCGCCGCCGATGGCCGCCGTGGCCAACGGCAGGCTCATGGCCTTGAGGAGTTCGCGTCGCTGCAAGCGCATACCTTCGAATCGGATAAACCGGGCGATTGTAGGGATCGGCTTGTTAACACTCCGGAACATGCGGGCAGCGCGACGCTATTGACTCGCAAGCGTTGACGCGATTTTCACCGCGAATACGTGACCGGAGCCAATGAAAACGATTACCCACCCCGACCCACGGCGGCCGCGTCATGCCCGCGTAACCCGACCGCAACGCCCGGGACACGCCGCAAGCCCACGATTGCGCAAACCCGGAGCCGCGCCATGCGCTACGCGATCGTCACCGAGACCTATCCGCCGGAAATCAACGGCGTCGCCCTGACCGTGCAAGGTCTGGAGCAGGGTCTGCGCGCCCGCGGTCATCAGGTCGGCCTGGTCCGCCCGCGCCAGGACCAGGACCCGGCCCAGGCCGCCGCGCACGAACTGCTGGTGCGCGGCCTGCCGCTGCCGCGCTATCCCGGCCTGCGCTTCGGCCTGCCCTGCGCCGGCCGCCTGCTGGAGGCCTGGAAGCGCGAGACGCCGGACGCGATCTACATCGCCACCGAAGGCCCGCTGGGCGGGTCGGCGCTCAAGGCCGCCCGCCGCCTGGGGATCCCGGCCGCGACCGGCTTCCACACCCGCTTCGACGAATACATGCGCGACTACGGCGCGCCGTTTCTGGTCGGCACCGCGCTGGCCTGGATGCGCCGCTTCCACAACGGCGCCGACGCGACCCTGGTGCCGACCCGCGAACTGGCCGAGTTCCTGCGCGCGCACGGCTTCCACGACGTGGTCCGGCTGCCGCGCGCGGTCGACACCCAGTTGTTCGATCCGCGCCGCCGCAGCGCCGCGCTGCGGCGCGAGTGGGGACTGGACGACGACGGCCTGGCGGCGATTTACGTCGGCCGGATCGCCGCGGAAAAAAATCTCGACCTGGCCGTGCGCGCGTTCCGCGAGTTGCAAAAGCAACGGCCGCAGGCGCGCTTTGTCTGGGTCGGCGACGGGCCGGCGCGGGCCAAGCTGCAACGCGACAATCCGGATTTCATTTTCTGCGGGCTCAAACGCGGCGAGATTTTGGCCGAGCATTTCGCCAGCGGCGATCTGTTCCTGTTCCCCAGCCACAGCGAAACCTTCGGCAACGTGACCCTGGAAGCGATGGCCAGCGGCGTGCCGACGGTGGCGTTCGACTACGGCGCCGCGCACGAGCATCTGCGCGACGGTCTGCACGGCGCGGCCATCGCCGACGGCGACGACGCCGGCTTCATCGCCGCGGCCGCGCGCATCGGCAGTCAGGACCGATTGCGCGCGGACATGTCGCGCGCAGGCCGCGAAGCGATCAGCGGCCTGCGCCCGCAACAGGTCGCGGCCGATTTCGACGCCTTGTTGCATGGCTTGGCCGAGCGCGGCGCGCGCGGCACCCCATTGCGCCTCAACGACGACAGCAAACCCAAGCAGGAGGTCGTATGAACCGGTTGCCCTTGCGCAAACGTCTGATCGCCGGCGAATCGGGTTGGTGCCTGCGCGCCAATCGCCTCGGCGAACGCAGTAGCTCGCGCGCTTACTTCGCCGCGGTCAGCCGGCTCGGCGACGGCGTGTTCTGGTACGCGCTGATGGCGGCGCTGATCGTGGTCGACGGTTACGACGGCTTGCGCGCCTCGGCGCATCTGGCCGCGACCGGGGTGATCGCGCTGGCCTTGTACAAGTTGCTCAAGCGCTGGACCCGGCGGCCGCGCCCGTTCGCCTCCGACCAGCGCATCCACGCCTGGGTCGCACCGCTGGATGAGTTCAGTTTCCCGTCTGGGCACACCTTGCATGCGGTCGCTTTCAGTCTGGTGGCGATGGCGCATTACCCGATGCTGGCCTGGTTGCTGGTGCCGTTCACCGCCAGCGTGGCGGCCTCGCGGGTGGTGCTGGGGCTGCACTACCCCAGCGATGTCGTCGCCGCGACCGCGATCGGCTCGACCCTGGCGGGCGTCTCGCTGTGGCTGGTGCCGGGGGTTTCGTTGTTCTCCTGAGCGCGGCCGCGCGGATCGCGAAAACGGCGGCCGATGGCCGCCGTTTTCGTACCCGCAACCAGATCGGCCGGCGCAACTGAAGTTCAGCCGAAATCCTGCACACGCGCGTTGAGCAAACCCGGCCGCAGCTGTCCCATCCAATCGCGATCGTTGGCCACCTGCGCGCGCGCACGGCTGGCCTCGAGCGCCGCGAAATCCAGGTCCGCATACGCCCACGACTGATTACCGCGGGTCTGCGCCAGCACGCCGTCGGCCGGCAGGCCTACATCCATCGGCGCGTACACCGCCGCCTCGCCGGTATTGACGTCCAACGCCGGACTCCACAGCGCCTCGCCCGCGGTCACCGCCTGGGCGACGAAGCAGCGGTTTTCCAGGGCCCGCGCCAGGCAGCCCACGCGGACCCGGGTGGCGCCGGCCTGGGTGTCGGTGCAACTGGGCGAGATCAGCAAACGCGCGCCGGCCTCGCATTGCGCGCGCACCGGCAGCGGGAATTCGATGTCGTAGCAGATCGCGATGCCGGCGCGATGTTCGCCCAGCGCGAAGGTGGTCAGCGCATCGCCGGCCTCGATCACGCCGGCCTGTTTTTCGAAACCGGTCAGCTGCAATTTGTCCTGCCACAGACGGCCGCCGTCCGGAGCGAAGGCGTAGCTGCGATTGCGGTAGCGGCCGTGGCCCGGGTCGAACAGGAAGCTGCCGGCGACTATGTGCATGCGCAGTTCGCGCGCCAGCAGTCCGAACAACTCCAACCACGCGTCGTGGTACGCCTGGGTGGCGACCAACGACGCGTGCAAATCGCCCTGAGTCGCCGCGCCGAAAGTGGCGCCCAGCTCCAGCGACAAATATTCCGGCAACACCGCCACCTGCGCGCCGGGGGGGGGG
>NZ_JBAMDI010000104.1:0-39700 GCF_036961695.1 Pseudomonas sp. CGJS7
CAATCGCAGCCGCGCAGACCGCGGCGGAACTTCGAAGCCAGGCGCACGCCGTCGGTGCGGAACACCGTGCGCGGGTCCGGACACCACCACAGCAGCGGATAGCCTTCGCTGGGCCAGGGGAAAATGCCGTGGCGGTAAGCGTTGAGCAAGCGCTGGGGCGTGAGATCGCCGCCGA
The DNA here is from genome assembly GCF_036961695.1 of Pseudomonas sp. CGJS7. NCBI lineage: Bacteria > Pseudomonadati > Pseudomonadota > Gammaproteobacteria > Pseudomonadales > Pseudomonadaceae > Pseudomonas > Pseudomonas sp. CGJS7. Next base: position 176 of record NZ_JBAMDI010000104.1, read on the forward strand.
CCGCGAGCAACCCGTCCGGATGCGCAAGCGCGCGTTCGCCGGACGGAAACTCGGCGTCGGGATCGGGCGAGAGCAGGATCGGCAGGCGGCGCATTTTTAAGGCGGGGAAAGGCGGGGATCAGGGAGGTGGGGAGCTGTTGGAGCCTAATGCAGAACCCGCCTTCGCGAATGCAACCACAACACAACGCGTTCTTTCCGCTCCGAACTTCCAACCCCGCTTTTCAATCCCCGCTCTTGAACGGCGTATGCCCCGCCAACGTCCGGGCATAACCCCGCACCGAGGCGGCCTCATCGCGACACCACGGGCGCAGCGCGTCGCGGAAGCTGGGGTGGGCGATCCAGTGCCGGCTGCGGACCAGGGTCGGCAGAAAGCCGCGGGCGAGTTTGTGTTCGCCTTGGGCGCCCGGTTCGAACGCGTGCAGGCCTTCGCGCAGGCAGTATTCGATGCCCTGGTAATAGCAGGTTTCGAAATGCAGGCCCGGCAGGTTGGCGTGCGCGCCCCAGTAGCGGCCGTACAAGGTGTCGCCGCCGCGCAGGCACAGCGCGCCGGCGATCGGCTCGCCTTCGCGCTCGGCCAGGAACATCACCAGCGCGCGCGGCATCTCGCGCGCCAGGTGGCGCAGGAAGTCCAGGGTCAGTGCGGCGTGGTTGCCGTATTCGGCGAAGGTGTTGCGGTAGAAGCCGTGCATGGTCGCCAGATCGGCGTCGCTGGCATCGCTGCCTTCGACCACCCGGAACGCCACGCCGGCGCGGGCGACCTTGGCGCGTTCCTGGCGGATGTTCTTGCGGTGCTTGTGATCGAACGCGGCCAGGAATTGGTCGAAGTCCTGCCAGCGCTCGCCTTGCGCGTCGGGCGGGTTGCGCCAGTGGTATTGCACGTCGATGCGTTGCAGCCATTCGCCGTCGGCGGCGTCGCTGTGGAAGCACGCGTCTTCATCGGCGCGATGAAAGTTCACATGCGCCGACGACAGCGCTTGTTTGGCGCACAGCTGAGCCATCGCCGTGACCAACAGCGCGCGGTGTTCGTCCGTGCGCGCCAGCAGGCGCGGCCCGGTGACCGGCGAGTAGGGCACCGCGGTCAGCCATTTGGGGAAGTAGTCGAGTCCGTGCTGGGCGTAGGCGTGGGCCCAGGCGTGGTCGAACACGAACTCGCCGTGCGAGTTCTGTTTCAGATACGCCGGCATCGCCGCGATCGGCGTGTCGCCGTCCCACACGGTCAGATGATGCGGCGTCCAGCCCCAGTCTTCGCGCAGGCAGCCGTGCTGTTCCAGGCCGTGCAGGAAGGCGTGGGCGACGAACGGGTTGTCGCCGTCGTGCAGCGCGTCCCACTGCGCGGGCGCGATCTGCGCGAGCGAGCCGAGCAGGCGGATCGACAGGGAATCGCTGGTTGCGCTCACGGGATCGCGGCGGGCTCCGGCGATGTCGGCGCGAGGTCGTGCGCGGGCGTTTGCGCGAGCCGGCTGTACACCTCGGGATCGTGCTTCTGCATGTGCAGCTCAGGCTGGCTCAGCGCGGTGAAACCGAGTTGGGCGTACAAGGGCTGCATGTCGCGGGTGACCAAATGCCAGCGGCGCAGGTCCTGCAGGCGCGGATCGGCCATCAATTCGGCGACGACCGCGCGGCCCAGGCCGCGGCCGCGTTGCTCCGGCACCACGAACACATCGGCGAGATAGGCGAAGGTCGCTTGATCGGTGACCGCGCGGGCGAAGGCGACCATGCGGCCGTCGAGGTGGGCGCTGCAGCAGATCGAGTTGTCCAGCGCGCGACGCAAGGTCGCGGCGGGAATGCCGGCGGCCCAGTACGACTGGCCAGCGATGAAATCGTGGATCGTGGCGAAATCCAGATCGCCGGGCTCGCTGCTGAAGCGCAGCGAGCCGGCGAGCGCGGGCGAGTCCTGATTGGGAACGTCCGCGCCCTGCGCCATCACGCGTCCTTGTCGAGGAATTTCTCCGCGTCCAGCGCGGCCATGCAGCCGAAACCGGCCGAGGTGATGGCCTGACGGTAGACCTGATCGGCGACGTCGCCGGCGGCGAACACGCCCGCCACCGAGGTCTGGGTGGCGTTGCCGTCCAGGCCGGTCTGAATGGTCAGATAGCCGTTCTTCATCTCCAACTGGCCTTCGAACAGGCTGGTGTTGGGGGTGTGGCCGATGGCGATGAACAAGCCGTGGATCGCCAGCTCCTTGGTCGAGCCGTCCTGCACCGACTTGACCCGCAGACCGGTGACGCCGGCGTCGTTGCCGAGCACTTCGTCGACGGTGTGGTGCCAGACCGGCTCGATCTTGCCGGCCTGGATCTTGGCCTGCAGCTTGTCCTGCATGATCTTCTCCGCGCGCAGGGTGTCGCGGCGATGGACCAGATAGACCTTGCGGGCGATGTTGGACAGATACAGCGCTTCCTCGACCGCGGTGTTGCCGCCGCCCACCACCGCCACGTCCTGATCCTTGTAGAAGAAACCGTCGCAAGTGGCGCAGGCGGACACGCCGCGGCCCTTGAATTCTTCTTCCGACGGCAGGCCGAGGTACTTCGCGGTCGCGCCGGTGGCGAGGATCAGCGCGTCGGCGGTGTATTCGCCGCTGTCGCCGGTCAGGCGGAACGGACGCTTGGACAGATCGGCGCTGTGGATGTGGTCGAACACGACTTCGGTATCGAAACGTTCGGCGTGCGCCTGCATGCGCGCCATCAGGTCCGGACCCATCAGGCCGTGCGCGTCGCCGGGCCAGTTGTCGACCTCGGTGGTGGTCATCAGCTGACCGCCTTGTTGCAGGCCGGTGATGACCAGCGGCTTCAGGTTCGCGCGAGCCGCATAAACGGCGGCGGTCCAACCGGCCGGGCCGGAACCGAGGATGACGACGCGGGAGTGCTTGGTAGGGCTCATGTATATAATCGCGGCCTGTTGGGAATGCGCTGGGCGCGGAAGGAATCGCTCGTTTCGGCCATACGCCGGCGTGTTGAGGATTCCGAAGCAAGACATAGCTTGGAGGCGCGGTCCTGGCAAAACAAGGCGTGGCGGGCGGATGCAACGTTGTGTGCCGGTGGCGTCGAGTCGCATGGCCCGGCGAACCGCCAAATCGCAGCTAGCGTCTTGCCCCGCGCGGGCGTACAAAGGCGGCCGTGCCGGCTTGGCTTCACCCGCGGCGCCGACGCATCCGATGCCCGGTGTCGCGCGCAGAGACCGGTTTCAGATTCAGCAACACCGCTTCACCGCAAGCTCCACCCACACGACAACCGCTAAGACAACTAATGGCTTGGGGCGCCGCATCAGCGGCGTTTTTTCTGGGCCGCACTGGAGATGGCAATGCGTATCGGCGTACCGAAGGAAACCAAGACTCTCGAAGGGCGCGTCGCGCTCGTTCCCGCCGCGGCGGGCGATCTGGTCAATCGCGGCCACGAGGTCTGGCTGGAAAAGGACGCGGGCATCAAGAGCGGCTTCAAGGACAGCGACTACACCCGTCTGGGCGTGAAGATCGCGCCGGACGCCGCCGCGCTGTACGAAAAGGGCGAGCTGATCGTCAAGGTCAAGGAGCCGATCGCCGGCGACCTGCAGCACCTGCGCAAGGATCACCTGCTGTTCTGCTACCTGCATCTGGCCGCCGAGCCGGTGCTGACCAAGCAGTTGCTCGACATCGGCCTGACCGGCGTCGCCTTCGAAACCGTCGAGCTGCCCAACGGCGATCTGCCGCTGCTGGCGCCGATGTCGATCATCGCCGGCAAGATCGGCGTGCAGGTCGGCACCCACCTGTTGCACCAGCCCATGAGCGGCAAGGGCAAGCTGCTCGGCGGCCTGCCGTCGACCGAGCGCGGCAAGGTGGTGGTGTTCGGCGCGGGCCAGGCCGGCGGCGCGTCGGCGGCGTTGGCCGCGGCCGGCGGTTCCAACGTCACCGTGTTCGAAATGCGCCAGGACCGCATGGATCAGATGATGCGCCTGGGCAACAACGTCACCGCGTTGTTCCCGTACGTCGATGTGGTCGCCCGCGAAGTGGCCTCGGCCGACCTGGTGATCGGCGCGGTGCTGGTCACCGGCGCGCGCGCGCCGCACGTGCTGACCCGCGAAATGCTCAAGGGCATGGAAGACGGCAGCGTGGTGGTGGACATCTCCATCGACCAGGGCGGCTGCTTCGAGACCTCGCGTCCGACCACCTGGAAGGAGCCGACCTATGTGGAAGAGGGCGTGACCCACTTCTGCGTGACCAACATGCCCGGCGCGGTGCCGCAGACCTCCTCGCAGGCGATCTGCGCGGCGATCCTGCCGTGGGTCAACAAGCTGGCGGCCGGCAACGAGTGGCGCAACAACCCGGCGCTGGTGCGCGGCATCAACGTCGAAGGCGGCAAGCTGATCCATCCGGCGCTGCAGGGCATGCAGCTGTAACAGCCGGAATGCGGATGGGGGAGTCGGGATCCGGTCGAACCGGGCCCGGCTCGCCGGTCGGGCGGGAGCGTTCGCGCGGGCGGGTGGCATTGAGTGCTACCGTTCGCGGGTCGCTCCCGTTTTTCGTTTAAGCAACAAGGGCTTGGCAGCGGCGCCAGCGCATCCGGGGCGATTGCGCCGGCGGCGGCGGGCGCGTCGGCAATCGCCGCGTTTCGTCACTTTCTTCCCAAATCGTCCGATTCCGCTGTATATTCAAAGACTAACGGTAGCAACCTAAGGCAGCACATCACGGTGGCGTCAGCTCCCACAGCCAGTCGCAAGAAGGTCAAGCCAACCGAAGCGACGGTCAACACACCGTCGCCGAAGCGACAGCGCCTGATGCGCGATATTTCCCTGATCGTCATCGCCCCGCTGCTGCTGTACCTGCTGGCCAGCCTGGTCACCTTCTCTCCGACCGACCCCGGTTGGTCGCATTCCGGCTCAGTCACCGCGCCCTTGCACAACCTCGGCGGGCGCGTCGGCGCCTGGATCGCCGACGTGCTGCTGTACCTGTGCGGCTATGTCGCCTTCCTGCTGCCGGTGATGCTCGGCGCGATCGCCTGGATCGCGCTGTTCGGCATGGACACCGACGGCGACGGCGAAGCGGATCTGGGCCCGGCCTTGCGTCTGGTCGGCATCGTCGGATTCCTGGTCTCGGCCACCGGCCTGCTGCAATTGCGCATGGGCGTGGCGGAAAACTTCTCCGCCGGCAGCGGCGGCATCCTCGGCCAACTGGTCGGGCGCTCGTTGTATTCGGGCTTCGGGCCGGTCGGCGGCAACTTGTTCCTGCTGGCTTTGCTGTTGATCTCGTTCACCCTGGCCACGGGCATTTCGTGGTTCTGGGTGATGGACAAGCTGGGCCAGTGGACGATGGCGCTGGGCCCGGTGCTGAGCAAACTGTTCCGCCGCGGCAGCCAGCAGGCGACCGAATGGCGCCAGACCCAGGTCATGCGCGAGGAGCGCGAGGAAGCGCGCAAGGTCGACACCGAACTGCGGGCCAAGCGCGAGAAGGTCAAGATCGAACCGCCGCCGGCGCCGGTGGTGGAAAAGAGCGAACGGGCCAAGCGCGAAACCCAGATTCCGCTGTTCAACACCGGCGACGGCAGCGGCCTGCCGCCGCTGGCGCTGCTGGACGATCCCAAGCCGCAGCCCAAGGGCTACAGCGAAGAAACCCTGGAAACCCTGTCGCGGCAGATCGAGTTCAAGCTCAAGGATTTCCGCATCGACGCGCAGGTGATGGGCGCCTATCCGGGCCCGGTGATCACCCGCTTCGAAGTGCAGCCGGCGCCGGGCGTGAAGGTCAGCCAGATCAGCTCGCTCGACAAGGACATCGCCCGCGGCCTGTCGGTCAAGTCGGTGCGCGTGGTCGACGTGATCCCGGGCAAGTCGGTGATCGGCCTGGAAACGCCCAACACCACCCGCGAGATGATCTTCCTGTCCGAGCTGCTGCGCTCGAAGGAATACGACAAGTCCGGCAGCCCGCTGACCCTGGCGCTGGGCAAGGACATCGCCGGGCGGCCGACTGTGGCCGACTTGGCGCGCATGCCGCATTTGCTTGTCGCCGGCACCACCGGTTCGGGCAAGTCGGTCGCGGTCAACGCGATGGTGCTGAGCTTGCTGTACAAGGCCTCCGCGAAGGAACTGCGGATGCTGATGATCGACCCGAAGATGCTGGAATTGTCGGTGTACGAAGGCATTCCGCACCTGCTCGCGCCGGTCGTGACCGACATGAAGGAAGCCGCCAACGGCCTGCGCTGGTGCGTGGCCGAGATGGAGCGGCGCTACAAGCTGATGTCGATGGTCGGCGTGCGCAATCTGGCCGGCTTCAACAAGAAGGTGAAGGACGCCGAGGACGCCGGCCAGCCGATGATGGACCCGTTGTTCAAGCCCAATCCGGACTTGGACGAGGCGCCGCGTCAGCTGGAGACCTTGCCGTTCATCGTCATCTTCATCGACGAATTCGCCGACATGATGATGATCGTCGGCAAGAAGGTCGAAGAACTCATCGCCCGTCTGGCGCAGAAGGCGCGCGCCGCCGGTATCCACTTGATCCTGGCCACCCAGCGCCCGTCGGTGGACGTGATCACCGGCTTGATCAAGGCCAATATCCCGACCCGTATCGCCTTCCAGGTGTCGAGCAAGATCGACTCGCGCACCATCCTCGACCAGTCCGGCGCCGAAACCCTGCTGGGCCACGGCGACATGCTGTACCTGCCGCCGGGCACGGCGATGCCCGAGCGCGTGCACGGCGCGTTCGTGTCCGACGAAGAAGTGCATCGGGTGGTCGAGCATCTGAAGGAAATCGGCGGCCGCCCGGATTACATCGAAGGCGTGCTCGACGAAGTGCAGACCATGGGCGACGGCACCGTGGTCGGCGCCACCGGCCTGCCGGAAACCGCCAGCAGCGGCGGCGACGAATCCGATCCGCTGTACGACGAAGCGGTGCGCATCGTCACCGAGACCCGGCGCGCGTCGATTTCCGGCGTGCAGCGGCGCTTGAAGATCGGCTACAACCGCGCCGCGCGTTTGATCGAAGCGATGGAAGCGGCCGGAATCGTGACCCCGCCCGAGCACAACGGCGACCGCAGCGTGTTGGCGCCGCCGCCGCCGAAGTAACCGCGGCGGTGTGCGCGAGCGTTCGTTGCGAAGCAGGCGCCGTTCGAGCCCTCGGGCTTTCAAGCTGAAAGCGCCAGGGGCCCAGCTTCTCGGCCGGTGGTGATATTCGTCCCCGCGGCGGTCAAAATACCTGCCGCCCGGCGTCGATACCGCGTTCAGGATCGCCTGCGCACACTGCCGCCATCGTTGATCAGGAGCTCGCCGTGAACCGTCTCGTCCGCCATGCCGCCATTGCGTTGTCGCTGTCCGCGACCTTGTTCGCCGGCGCCGCCGCCGCCGGCGCCCGCGACGATCTGGGCGCTTTCACCAAGGGCCTGAAGGGCCTGGACGGCCAGTTCGCCCAGCAGGTGTACGACGCCAACGGCAAGCTCAAGGAATCCTCCACCGGCCAGGTCGCGCTGTCGGCGCCGCGCTTGTTCCGCTGGGAATACGTCAAGCCGTACCCGCAGTTGATCGTCGCCGACGGCAAGAAGGTGTGGGTGTACGAGCCGGACCTGCAGCAGGTCAGCGTGCGTCCGCAGGGCGTGGAAGAACAGAACAGCCCGCTGGCGGCGCTGATCGATCCGGGCAAGCTCGATGCGATGTTCGTGGTCAAGGACGCCGGTACGGTTGGCGGCCTCAGCTGGCTGGCGCTGGAGCCGAAGAACCAGGGCGATGCGAGCTTCCGCAACGCCAAGCTCGGCTTCAACGCCGGTGGCCTGGCCAAGATGGAAATCGTCGATGCGCTCGGCCAGAAGACCGAGATCAGCTTCAGCGGCTGGAAGCGCAATCCCAGCTTCCCGGCGACCACCTTCAAGTACAGCCCGGGCAAGGGCGTGGACGTGATCGGCGAGGGCTGAGCGGCTTCGCCGCGCCTGCTTCAGCGAACAAACGACGCGGGCTACGGCCCGCGTTTTCGTTGTGGGCGGTGGCGGTTCGCGATCCGGCTCAAAGTTCTTTTTCGTAGCGGATCGTGGTCAGGCCGCTGTTCCATTCCTCATCCGGGTACTGCGCGACTTCGCGATAGCCCAGGGCCAGATACAGGCCTTGGCTGGCGCTGTTGAAGGTGTCGGTTTCCAGGCTGGCCAGGGCCAGGCCTTCGGCGCGCATCGCCGCTTCCAGCGCCTCCATCAACGCCCGGGCGATGCCGCGGCGGCGGCCGGCGGCGGCGACGTGCAGCGCGTCGACGAAGCCTTCTTCGCGATGGGCGAAGCCGAGGACTGCGCCGTCGATTTCGGCGACGACGAATCGGGCCAGGCTGGTGTCGACGAAGGTTTCGGCGATGCGGTCGCGGTGGTAGGCGTCGATGGCCGCGGCGGTCAGCTGCGGGCGCCAGGTGTCTTCGAAGGTTTCGGCGAGGATCGCCAGGACTGCAGCGCGGTCGTCGGGGCGGGCGGGGCGGAGGGTGAGGGGCGTGGCGGACATGGGGGGCGGTTGGGTTGCGCGTGGATTGGCGAATGAGCGCGATTGTGGGCGTGGCCGTCGCGATGGGGAATGGCCCGGTCGGGCGGCGACGATGATGTCCTTCTCCCGCTTGCGGGAGAAGGTGCCCGACAGGGCGGATGAGGGCGCGCGAATTCTAAGTGGCGACGCAAGCTGCTACTTCGCGTGCCCTCACCCCAACCCCTCTCCCGCAAGCGGGAGAGGGGCTTCATCAGTGCGCGGCGTATGGGAGGCCGCTCGCCCGCGGCTGGCTATGATGCGAGCCTCGAAGGATCGACATAAAGGCCGTGCCGCCATGGAACTCGCCGAACTGCTGCAAAAGATCAACGCAGACATCGATGCGCGTTGCACCGCGATGCGATGGACGCACGATGAGTGGTTGATCCTCACCGTGGAGTTCGAGGAGCCGGATCCGGCCCGCCTGATAGAAGGCCTGGAAGACTTGCGGTTCGCCCACGACTACCGGCAGCGCCGGTTCGAGCTGCATTGCCGCTGGCCGGTCGAAGCCCATTGCCGGATCGGCGAAATCGGTTCGATCGCCTGCGAACGCGAACATCCGCTGTTGCTCGATCACGTCGGCTCGCAATCGCAGTTGTTCTTTTCCTCCGTACCGGAATCGGCCGCCGAGGTTTACTTCACCGCGCACAAGGCCATCGCTTCGGTGCTCAAGCACTGGCGCGATCCGGCCACGGTGCTGTGCCATCCGCCCGAGCGCCTGGAAAGCGCGCTGGCGGCCGGCAACGGCGCCCTGGCGCGCGGTCCCGATGCGGTCATCCAAGCCTTGGAACGGGCGCTGAGCGGTCTGCTGCGGGTCAATGCGGTACCGGTTCAGACGTTCGGCGAGAGAACGCCGAAACTGGCCCTGACCTGGTACCAGCATTGGATCGTCTGCGATTCAGTGGACGTGGTCGAACCGACCGACTGACCCGTCGCCGATCGACGCGGGTCAGTTGATTTCCTTCCAGTGCTCTTCGAGGATCTCGCGCAGCGCGATCGAATCGAACTGATTCATGATGTCGTTGCTCAGCGCCTTGCGTTCATCGGCGCTGAGGTTGGGCGCAGTTTGTTCGAGCTTGCGCTCCACGCTCTCGCGCACCGCCGCGACCGTGGCCTTGTAGATCTCCTCGCTGTCGATCTGTTCGCCGTTGGTGGCTTTCTGGATCAGGTCGACCAGTTTCTTCGAGGCCGGCGTGGTTTCGCTGGACAGCGCCACGTCGATGGTGATGCCCGCGCCGGCGGAGATCGGCAGGGTGGCCAGGGCCAGACCGACGACGATGGTCTTCAAGGCGTCGGCCATCGCGTCGCGTTGATCGCGTTCGTCGATGTCGGCGCGGGTGACGCCGGCCAGGACCAGCGAGTACAGGCCGAAGTCGCTGGCCAGGGCGCCTTGCAGTTCCAGTTTCTTGCCGCCGGCCAGCGCCGCCGGGTCGATCGAGGCCAGACCGCCCTCCTTGAACAGACGCGCGGCTTCGTTGAACAAGGTCTTCATCGCCTGCGGATCGGAGTTGAGCACGGCCATGAAATCGGTCAGTTGATCGACCGTCAGCTCCGGATTGAGGCCCAAGGTGCCGGCGGGCAGGGGCGGAATCGGGTACTGGTCCGAATACTCCTGCGCCTGCTTGTTCGCCGCCCACGGCAGGTAGTTCTTGAACTGCTCGGCCATCGACTGGGCCAGCGCCGGGTTGTCGTTGACCAGGCTGCGGAAACCCTTGTCGCCGCCGGCCTGGATCAGCGCGGTCCAGGCCTTTTGCTGGGTGGAGGCATCGCCGGCGCCGGGTTTGAGCGCCGCGCCCAGCGCGCGCGCCAGGTCTTGTTGGTAATCGGTGCCGCGATCGGGGCCGAGCACGTCGCGGTTGAACAACTGCTTGAACGCGTTCGGATCGGCCAGCAGTTCTTGCAGCACCTGCGGGTGCTGGTCCATGCCGACCATCAATTGCTGGATCGCGAAGTTGCCCAGCGGCGTGCCGGCCGGGCCGTCGATCAGTTTGCCCATCGCGTCGCGGATCATGCCGTCGGTCTGCGGCGCCGAGCGCAGGAACAGGGCCAGTTCGGCGGTGCCGCTTTCCAGCAGCGATTGCTTGATGTCGCTGGGCAGCACGCCGCCGCGATCGGCGGTGGCCACCAACTGCGCCAGCGGGCCGAAGTATTCCTTCACGAAATCGAAATTGCCCGGAGTGATGTACGGGTTATCGCCGCGGATCTCCGGATAGAAGCTGTTGACGATCTCCTTGAGATTGCCGCCGCCGAGCGCCTTCAGCGCCGCCTCGGCATAGACCGAATCGCCGCCGTTGGCGCGCAGGTCGTCCAAGGCGGTGCGCAGCGCTTCGCGTTTGGCGTGGTAGTCCGAACGCTGCGGGTCGCTGGCTTCGTACTCTTTCCAGGCGCGTTCCACCGCGTCGCCGTCGCTCTTGCCGACTTGCTCCTTCCAGCCGCGCAGTTCCTGGTTGCCGCTCAGTTGCTGCTGCGCTTCCGGCGAGAGTTTCGGCAGCTCATCGCGCACATACGCCAGCGCCTTGCGCGGGTCGTTGAGGGCGCGGGCGACATCGAGGGTGGAGTTCACTTCGAAGTCGATCTTCAGCTCGCGCACGGCGGCTTCGACGTCGGCCTTCATCTGCGGATTGTCGGCATAGCGCTCGGCGATGGCCTTGCCGTAGTGGTCGATGGTGCTCTTGTCGTAGACCGCGCCGGTCGGGCGGGCGTCGAACTCGCGCTGATAGCCGGCCTTGATCTCGGCGTCTATCGCTTGCTTGAGCTCGCCGCGGGTCTTGTCGATTTGCTGCTCGTAACCCGAGCGGGTCTGCTGCAGCTCCGGATCGTTCTTGACCTGCTGGCTGGTGAAGACGCGGTTGAAACCGTCGAGGTTGTCCTGCGCCTGCTGGTAGTTGCGGCCGGCCTCGGCCACCTTGGCCGCTTCCGGCGATTGCGCGGCCGGTGCGGCGGCGTCGGGCTTGGCCGCCGCTTGCGGAGCGGCGGCGTTTTGTTCGGTATTGGTCTGCGGCGGAAGCAGCGGGCGATTCGGGCGTATGCCGTCGGGATACATGACGTAAATCTCGACCAGGGGATGACCGCGATTACAGTGTGTTTTTGCGCCAGCGCACAGCTAGGGCTGGCCCTGGGATGGACCTGTTCAAGCTCCGGCCCGGCCGGACGCCGTCTCAGGCCGCCGCGATCCCGGTGCCGGCATCGAGCGCATCCGGACACCGGCTTCCTCTAGACTCGGGCGGATGAACCTGCCGCGCATCGATTGGTCCGGTTTGCTGGAAGCCGCGCCTTACTTCAATTCAGCCTTGATCGACACGGTCGACCCTGAACGGGCGGCGCAGTTGCCGCCGCTGCCGCGCGCGGCCTGGTACTGGGACGTGTTCAACGGCGAAGTCAGCAACGGCGGCTTTACCCAGTACCTGTTCAACCAGGGGCTGAGCCTGCCGGCGTTCGAACAGGTGCCCGAGTTCATCGCCGCGCATCCGCAGTTGCAGGAGGCCTTGCCGTTCGTGCAGCTCGCCCACCAGGCGTGGGCGGAGCTGCGGCCGCAGTTCGAACAGGCGCGCCGCCGCGACGAATGGCCCGAGCGGTTGTTCGCCGACCACGCCGAGCGCTTCGAGGCGGCGCAGCAGGCGTTCTTCGCGCTCAATCACGGCATCGCCTGCCGCATGCACGGCGCGATCGTGCAGGCGCCGCACGAGTATTTCCGGATCGAGCCCATCGACGGCGTGCCCGAGCGCGGCGTGGCGCATGTGCGGGCGCGCGAGGGCTGGCATCGGCTGCGCTTCAAGGACGGCTTCCCGGTCGGGCCGAACCTGCTGGAAACCCCGGAAGGGCAATGCGACGTGGTCTGGTTCAGCGACGACCGCGGCACCGTGGAAAGCGAACGCGGCGGTTATGGCCGGCATGCCCGGCAATGGCTGCATTTCGCCAGCCTGACCAGCGCCTCGATGGATTTCGAAGCCGGGCGCCTGCGCGTGCATCAGAACCAGCGCGCCTTGTGGGAGCGGCACGGGCTCGGTCAGCGTTTCTCCGCCGACGGGTCGGTCCAGCAGCAAGACCTGCATCTGCGCGGCGAGGAACTGTTGTGCGAGTTCTTCGACCGCGACGGCGGCCTGAACCTGCGGATCGAAGCGGCCGAGCAGGGCAAGCGGCGCCTGCGCTTCTGGCCGGACGGCGCGCTCAATGTCGAATCGTTCGAAGACCCGGACGCCGGAGCGACGCGATATCTACGCTGTCTGGACCGCGATGGCACCGACTTGGCGCCCGGCGGCGACGGCCGTTTGCTGGAGCTGATCGAGGAAACCCCGCGCCGTCGCCTGTGGCTGGAAGGGCGTTTGCGCGAGGGCTTGCTCGACGGCGATTTGCGCCGGATCGAACTGACCTTCAGAGACGGCAGCCAGCGCGAGATCTCGCGTACCCGCTATGTGCGCGGGGTGGAGTCGGCGCAGGACGTTCCGGCCTGAGCGGCGGCGCCCGCGATCCGGCGCGGCGGCTGCCATCGGCCAGGTTTGCGAAGTCCAGCGAATCAAGGGTTTAACCCTCGCCACGGCTCGGCGCGGGCGCGATCTTGGTATCGTGTGGCCGATACCCCGCCTGGATTCAGCGCCTCAGTGGCCCGTCGAAACGCCCCGTCCGCCCAGGACTCTCCCGACTTGCTCAGCGTCGACCGCGAAGGCCTGCGGCCGCTGGCCGAGCGCATGCGGCCGCGCAGCATCGACGAAATGGTCGGCCAGCGCCGGCTGCTGGCGCCCGGCTCGGCGCTGCGCCGGGCGGTGGAATCCGGACGCGTGCATTCGATGATCCTGTGGGGCCCGCCGGGCTGCGGCAAGACCACCCTGGCGCTGCTGCTGGCGCGCTACGCCGATGCCGAGTTCAAGGCGATCTCGGCGGTGCTGTCGGGTTTGCCCGAGGTGCGGCAGGTGCTGGCCGAGGCCGCGCACCGTTTCGCCGACGGCCGCCGCACGGTGTTGTTCGTCGATGAGGTGCACCGCTTCAACAAGACCCAGCAGGACGCGTTCCTGCCGCATATCGAGCGCGGCACCATCGTGTTCGTCGGCGCCACCACCGAGAACCCGTCGTTCGAACTCAATTCGGCGTTGTTATCGCGCTGCCGGGTGCACGTGATGGAGGCGGTCTCGCCGGAAGACATCCGCCAGACCCTGCGGTTCGCGCTGCAAGACACCGAGCGCGGCCTGGGCGAGCAGAACATCCAGGTCGAGGACGAACTGCTGTTGCAGATCGCCACCGCCGCCGACGGCGACGTCCGCCGCGCGCTGACCTTGCTGGAAATCGCCGCCGAACTGGCCGCCGATGAGGACGGGCGGATCACCGCGGCGACCTTGGCCCAGGTGCTGGCCGACCGCACCCGCCGTTTCGACAAGGGCGGCGAGCAGTTCTACGACCAGATCTCGGCGCTGCACAAATCCGTGCGCAGCTCCAATCCCGATGCGGCGCTGTACTGGTTCGCGCGCATGCTCGACGGCGGCTGCGACCCGCACTATCTGGCGCGCCGGCTGACCCGGATGGCGGTGGAGGACATCGGCCTGGCCGACCCGCGCGCGCTGCAGATGGCGGTCGACGCCTGGGAGACCTACGACCGGCTCGGCAGCCCCGAGGGCGATCTGGCGCTGGCGCAGGTGGTGATCTATCTGGCCAGCACCGCCAAATCCAACGCCGCTTATGCCGCCTTCAACGCGGCCAAGGCCGATGTCGGCCAGTACGGCACCCAGGACGTGCCGCTGCATCTGCGCAACGCGCCGACCAAGCTGATGAAGCAATTGGGTTACGCCAAGGGCTATCAGTACGACCACGACGCGGCCGGCGGCATCGCCCTGGATCAGACCGGGTTTCCCGATGCGATGGGCGAGCGGGTGTATTACCAGCCGGTCGAGCGCGGGCTGGAGATCAAGCTCGGCGAGAAGTTGAATCGGTTGCGGGCGCAGCGGGCGCAGGCGCGTGGCGAGGGTAGCGAGGTGCAGGAATGAGTTCGACGTGGATGCAATTGCTCGCGGTCGGCCTGGGCGGTGCGATCGGCACGCTGCTGCGCCACGGCGCCAACCTGCTGCTGCCGCGCGCGCCGGCGCCGTGGCCGGCGGCCTCGACCCTGTGCGTCAACATCGTCGGCTGCCTGTGCGCGGGTTTGCTGCTGGTCTGGCTGGGCGGACGCGAGGACGCCGATTTCTGGCGCGCGGTGCTGCTGACCGGCGTGCTTGGCGGCCTGACCACGTTCTCGGCGTTCGGCGTGGATCTGCTGGCGCTGCTGCGCGCGGCGCGTTACGACTGGTTGTTGCTGACCGTCGCCGCGCATGTCGGGTTGGGGTTGCTGGCGATCGTGCTGGGGTGGAAGCTGGGGCAGTGGTGGTGGCCGGGTAGGGTGTAGGCGCGAGCGAACCTTGCGCGCGCGTTCCCGGCAGGAACGTCATCCCCCAGGAACGTCGTCCTCCAAGAACGCCATCCCCCAGGAACGTCGTCCTCCAAGAACGTCATCCCCAAGAACGTCATCCCCGCGAAGGCGGGGATCCAGGGCTTCATCGCGACATGGCTCTGAAGGCTCTGGATCCCCGCCTTCGCGGGGATGACGTTCTGGTAGGAGCGAGGGATGACGTGCTGGTAGGACCGCGGCATGACGCGCTGGTAGGACCGCGGAACGACGGGATGAGAGCGAAAGCCGGCCTGCAGCCGCCCGTCACTCCACCCGCGGCGCAGCCGGCAGCCGGCTCATCCGCAACACCTCATCGCTGGGCGCCGACGACTTGTTGGCCAGCACCTGCTGCAACGACTCCACCTCGGCCCAGACCATGTGCTGCAAGGCCTGCAGCAGCGTGGTTCCGGCGTCGGACAGGCTCAGCCGGCCGTCGTGGCTCAGGGCCAGGCCGTCCTCGATCAAGGCGTGTTTCATATGGCTGGTTTCCGGTTGCACCCCACGCTGCAGCCCCACCAGGACGCTCAGCAGAGCGTGCTCTCGCAGTGACACTTTGAACAAAGTCTTTCCCCCAATCGCGCCGGCACCTGTGTTTTGTGTGCCTGAAATCACGATATGGGATGGGATGTGATGACAGTTTTGACAGGCGGCGGTGCAAGTGAAAGTGGCGTTCACGCCGGGTCGTCAGTACGGTGATCACGGCTTGTAACTGTCATCGGGATCGCGCATCTTCACCGCCGCGCACCTCAACGCCGCACCCGCCCGGACCGCCGCGCGGCCGCCACCAGGAATCGGACCTCCATGCTGATCTACGACAAAGTCGTACCGCTCAACCGCCACACCCACCGCCGCCTGCGCCTGCGCACGTCGCATCACGACGCCCGTTTCGCCGCCGAGCTCAATTCGGTGCCGCTGACCACGGTCGAGTTCCCGCACGCCGCCGGCGAATACGCGATCGTGTTCGCGCGGTTGGAGAACGGCGATTTCCTGCCGGCCGTGGTGGTGGGGCTGCGCAATCAACAGAATCTGTACGTGGATGAGAACGCGCGTTGGAAGCGCGGCTACGTGCCGGCGTTCCTGCGCCAGTACCCGTTCATGCTGGCCGAGGACCGCGACAGCGGCACGGTCACGGTCTGCATCGATGTGGCCTACGACGGTTTGTCGGAGCAAGAGGGCGACGCGCTGTTCACCGAAAGCGGCGAAGACGGCGAGACCCTGGGCCGGGCGATGGGCTTCCTGCAGGAACTGCACGGCGAGTTCAAGCGCACCGCTTCGTTCACCGCCAAGCTCAAGGAACTGAACCTGCTGGATCAGCAGGTGATCCGTTTCGGCGGCGAAGGCGAGCCGCAGCGCGAGCTGGGCGGGGTGCATGTGGTGTCCGAGGAGCGTCTGCAACAGCTGACCGATGAGCAGGCGGTGGATCTGTTCAAGAGCGGCGCGCTGGGCCTGATCTACACCCACCTGTTGTCGATGCGCAATCTGGATCGGCTGTCCGAGCTGGCTCAGCAGCAGGCGGCAGCGCCGGCGGCTGCGGCTAACTGAGCGGCAGGGACCGGATAGGGACAAGGGCCGGTCGATTCGGCCGGCCTTTCTACGCGGCCGCAACGGTCGCGTTGGATGCCCGGTAAGCGGTAGCGACCGGGCAAGTGCTTCGCCAAGGGCGACGCTCGTGTTTCCCCGAAGCCGTTATTCCTGCGAATCCCCCAAGCCGTTGTTCCCGAGTTTCCCCAAAGCCGTTGCTCCCACGAACCCCCAAAGCCGTCATTCCCGCGAACGCGGGAATCCAGTGCCTTTGAATGCGACTGCACGAAAGTCGCTGGATTCCCGCGTTCGCGGGAATGACGGCTTGTAGGGACAACGGCGGCTCGTAGGGACCACGACGGCTTGTAGGGGCAACGACGGCGACGGCTCGTGGGGGCAACGACGGCTTGTAGGCGCGCGGTCGCGGCCTTGCTAATCGATAAGGCCTGCGGCCCGCAATTCCGATGTCGCATCGATTGCCGCGATATGTCAGCGCCGCCGAGCCCGCCGCTTGCCTCTCTCAACGCCAGCCGCCGCACAAGAGCGCTGACGAAGCGCTGCCGTCGCCGCCCATGACAAGGTTCGATCCGCTTTTCGATTGCGAACGCATCAACCGCTCGGCATCGGCAAGCGATTCGCGGTGCTGCCAATCTTCGCTTGCGCATCGTTGGCGCGAACGGTTTCGTAGCCGCTCGCGTACTGCGTCGTTGCATATCGAAAAACTCGAACGCATCGCACCGCGCGCAACGTCGCGCGCATCGGATCGACGCGTCGCCGACCGAATCACCGCGCACCGAGACGATCGCCAGACTCGCACAACTTCAACGCGCGACATTTCTCACCTGTGTGATACCGCTCATGCGCAGATGAGATGACACGCGACCGCGTCTGCAATTCTCAAGTCATCGCCGCGTCTTGTGACAAACGAGCGCGTCGCTTGACAGCAGCGTGACCAAATTCGTGTTCCTTTCTGTGCCTTGTCATGCAGTAGTTCCACCATCGTCACATAGCGCACCTAACGTGGCGCCGTCTGCCGACCCCGACCGCCGGGCCGGCGCAACAGGGATGGTTCCGGGTCGATGCATCTACGCCTCATCGCAGCCGTTGGTCTGACTCTGCTCGGACCGGCGGGCCTGCACGCGCAGGAAACTCCCTCGAACACGCAGGGCGCAGCGGCGCCGGTGCGTTTCGATGTGATGGCTTATCAAGTGCTGGGCAACACCCAACTGGCCACTATAGATATCGAGAAGGCGGTGTATCCGCACCTGGGCCCGCAGCGCAGCGAGCAGGACGTGGAAGCCGCGCGCGCGGCGCTGCAGGCCTTGTACGAGCAGCGCGGCTTTCCCACGGTCAGCGTGGCGATTCCGGAACAGGACGCATCGGCCGGCTTGATCACGCTGCAGGTCAACGAACAAAAAGTCGGCCGCCTGCGGGTCAACGGCGCCGACTATTTCTCGCCCGACGACATCGAACGCCAGGCGCCGTCGCTGGCCGCGGGCAAGGTGCCCAACTTCAAGGACGTGCAGCGCGATATCGCCGCGTTGAATCAGTTGCCCGATCGCCGGGTGACCCCGGAGATCAAGGCCGGCGCCACGCCGAATACGATCGATGTGGATCTCAACGTCGAAGATTCGCTGCCGCTGCACGGCTCGCTGGAACTCAACAACCGCAACAGCGCCAACACCACCGATCAGCGCCTGGCCGCGAGCGTGCGCTACGACAATCTGTGGCAGCGCGGCCACAGCGCCAGCCTGTCGATGCAGACCGCGCCGCAGCGGCGCGAGGACGCCGAAGTGTTCTCGGCCTCGTACCTGGCCCGGTTCGGCGGTTCGCCGTACTCGCTGCTGGGATACGCGGTGCGCAGCAAGAGCGACATCGCCGTGGTCGGCGATCTCAACGTCATCGGCAACGGCACCCTGGCCGGTCTGCGCCTGATGCGCTCGTTCGCCGCACGCCCCGGGTTCTTCCACTCGCTCAGCCTGGGCGTGGACTACAAGGATTTCAACGAAGCGCTGGTGC
Organism: Pseudomonas sp. CGJS7; assembly: GCF_036961695.1. NCBI lineage: Bacteria > Pseudomonadati > Pseudomonadota > Gammaproteobacteria > Pseudomonadales > Pseudomonadaceae > Pseudomonas > Pseudomonas sp. CGJS7. The sequence continues at coordinate 18,567 of NZ_JBAMDI010000104.1, forward strand.
AGGGCGCCGACCGCGGTTCGGTGCCGATCGAATACTTCCCGCTCAGCGTCAACTACAACGCCGATTGGGTGAAGGAGCATTCGGTCAGCGATCTGGCGCTGTCGGCGGTGTTCAACCTGCGCGGGGTCGGCGACGGCCGCGCCGCGTTCGACGCCAAACGTTATCAGGCCCAGCCCAACTTCTTCTATCTGCGCGCTTCCGGCTCGCACACCTGGAAGTTCGCCAACGACGCGCAGCTGATGCTGCGCCTGCAAACCCAATTCGCCGGCGAGCCGCTGATCAGCAACGAGCAATTCAGCATCGGCGGCCTGGACAGCGTGCGCGGCTACTACGAATCCGAAGCGCTCGGCGACATGGGCGGGGCGGCGACCGTGGAAGCGCGCACGCCCTCGTTCGCCGATTCGCTCGGCTCGGCGCTGCAGGAACTGCGCCTGCGCGCGTTCGTCGACGCCGGCTACGCGCGCATCAACGATCCGCTGCCCGATCAGCTGCGCAGCGAAACCTTGGTCAGCGCCGGCGTCGGCGCTTCGCTCAAGGCGTTCGGACATTTGAACGGCTCCATCGACGTCTCCCATCCCTTGTCCAGCCCGAACGGCAAGGACCGCAAGCCCGATTCGGTCGAAGTCGGCGTGCGGGTGTGGGGCGAGTTCTAAGCAGTCGCTGCAACGGCCGGCGCCGCTTGGGCGCGGCCGTGGATGGCCGCTTCCGCTTCGCGCGGGGCGTACCGAAAACCTCTGGGGAAAGTGTCGTGACTCAATTGCGCGTGTTGCTGGCCTGTTTGTTCCTGTCGCTGATCTCGCTGCCGGTGTCGGCGGCGTCGTGGTGGGACGGGAAATGGAATTACCGGGCCAAGATCGATCTCAACACCACCTCGGCCGGCGCCGCGGTCGCCGAGCCGGGCGGGCGCGCGCAGATCCTGGTGCGCCTGCATTCGGGCAACTTCAATTTCGCCGACGCCAAGGAAGACGGCAGCGACGTGCGTTTCCTCGCCGCCGACGACCGCACGCCGCTGAAGTACCACTTCGAAAAATACGACGGGCTGGTCGATCAGGTCGCGCTGGCCTGGGTCGATCTGCCCAATCTGGAAGCCAATGCGGCTTCCTCGATCTATGTCTACTTCGGCAACCCCGAAGCGACCCCGGGCGGCGACGCCAAGGGCAGTTACGACGCCGACAGCGTCGCGGTCTACCACTTCGCCAATCAGGGCGCGGCCGGCAACGACCAGACCGCTTACGCCAACAACGCGCAGGCGCCGTTGAGCCTGGCCGAATCGGCGTTGATCGGTTCGGGCCTGCAGTTGAACGGCCAGCAGCCGGTCAACGTGCCGGCATCGTCCTCGCTCAATCTCGCCGCGGCGCAGCCGTTGACCTTGTCGGCGTGGATCAAGCCCACCGGCGCCAACGTCACCGGCGTGATCGCCTCGCTGCCGGGCGCACTGACGCTCGGCATCGAGTCCGGCGTGCTCTACGCCGAAACCACCGGCGCCGCCGGCCCGCTGCGCACCTCCGCCGGCGCGCCGATCACCGGCGAAGGCTGGGCGCACGTCGCGGTGCGCGCGGCCGACAACAAACTCAGCGTCTACCTCAACGGCGCGCCGGTCGGCGAAGTCGTCGCGGCGTTGCCGGCGGCCAATGCCGGTTTGAGCATCGGCGGCGAGCGCGCCACCGACGCGGCCGCGGCGCGGCCCAACTTCATCGGCCTGATCGATGAGCTGCAACTGTCCAAGACCGCGCGTCCGGTCGGCCTGATCCAGGCCGCCGCGCACAGCCAGGGCCTGGACGCGCGTTTGCTGACGTTCCAGCCGGTCGAGCAACGCTCCGGCGACGGCGGCCACAACTACTTCGGCATCTTGTTCAGCGCGCTCACCGTCGACGCCTGGATCGTGATCGTGATCCTCGGCTTCATGGCCGCGATCTCGTGGTGGGTGATGATCGGCAAGGGCCTGTTCGTCAACACCACCGCCAAGGCCAACGAGCGCTTCCTGCACGCGTTCCGCAAGTACGCCGGCGAGTATCCGCTGCACGATCTGGCCTGGGTCAAGGGCGCCGAGGGCGAGGGGCCGCTCAACGGCGAGAAGTCGAATCTGGCGCGCTTGCTGGCGATCGGCCTGGATGAGTTGCGCAACCGCGTCGCCGCCGGCGGCGGACGTTCGGTGGTGCGGCCGCAGTCGATCGCCGCGATCCGCTCGGCGCTGGACGCCGCCGCGGTGCGCGAAGGCCAACGCTTGAACAAGCTGATGGTGCTGCTGACCATCGCCATCTCCGGCGGCCCGTTCCTGGGCCTGCTCGGCACCGTGGTCGGCGTGATGATCACCTTCGCCGCGGTGGCCGCGGCCGGCGATGTCAACATCAACGCGATCGCGCCCGGCATCGCCGCGGCCTTGCTGGCGACGGTGGCGGGGCTGGCCGTCGCGATCCCGGCGCTGTTCGGCTACAACTATCTGCTCAGCCGCACCGAAGCCATCGGCGCGGACATGCAGGTGTTCGTCGACGAACTGGAAAAGCGCATCGCCGAGGATTACGCCGGCGACGCACCGCTGCCCGCGCATCTGGCCCGCAGCGTGTCGACGGAGACGCTGCCGTGAAGGTGCAGGGCAAGAAGCCTTACGACGACATCAACATCACGCCGATGCTGGATCTGGCGTACGTGCTGCTGGTGATCTTCATCATCATGACCACCGCGGCGGTGCAGGGGATCAAGGTCGATCTGCCCAAGGCCAGCGCCAGCCAGCCCTTGTCGGAGCCCAAGACCAAGGTCATCGCCATCGACAACGCCGGCCAGATCAGCATCGACGCGGTGCCGGTCAGCATGAGCGAGCTGGAACAGCAACTGCGCAACGCGCTGGCCAACGACGCCGAGCTGCCGGTGATCCTGCGCGGCGATCGCGCCGTGCAGTACGAAAAGGTCATGGCGGTGTTGGACCTGTGCAGCAAGCTGGGCATTTCCTCGATCGGACTGGCGTCGCAGCGCCAGGCCGCGGGTTGAGCGGGCGGATACGCGCATGCCCGAGCCCATCAGCTATGGCCGACCGTCCAAACGCTCGCGCGCGCTCGGCGTGCTCGGGGCGCTGGGCGTGTTCGCCGTGCTCGCGTGGTTGGTGTGGTCGCTGATGCAGGACCACCGGCCGGCGCCCAAGCGCACGCCGCCGCGCATCACCCAGGTGATCCTGCCGCCGCCGCCCCCTCCGCCGCCTCCGCCGCAACCGGAGAAAGTGCAGGACGAGCCCAAGCCGGTCGAGAACACGCCGTTCGAATCGATCGAGCCGCCCAAGGAAGACTCGCCCGAACCGCCCGGCGATCCGCTGACCGCCGACGCCGGGCCGGGCAATAACGAGTTCGGCCTGCAAGCCGGCACCGGTGGCGGCGGCACCCGCATCGGCGGCAAGGGCGGTGGCGGCAATCCGTATGCGGGTTATGCCGCGATGGTCCAGCGCACCGTTCAGCAGTACCTGCAACAGAGCGAGAAAACCCGCAAGGGCCGCTACAGCGCGACGGTGGCGATGTGGTTGAACGCCGACGGCACGATCCAGCGCTCGCAGGTGATCGCCGGCACCGGCAAGGCCGAACTGGACGCGGCCATCGTTGCGGCGTTGCAGGGACGCGCGTTGCCGCAGGCGCCGCCGACGGACATGCCGCAACCGATCAACTTGCGCATCGGCGCGATGTCGCCGGGATGAGCGGGCCGGACTGCTTGCTTGGAATGGCGCGCGCAGCGCCGGAACTTCTTCAATTCAGGACTCAACGCATGACCGCTTCGACCGCTACCCATCGCCGCTTCGTACTCAGCGCCCTGACCCTGGCGCTGACCGCGCTGTGCGCCGCGCCCGCGCTGGCCGCGCCGCCGGTGGACGCATCGAAGATCAGCCCGGAGGTCACCCTCAAGCTCATCGATTTGTTGGTGGCCAAGGGCGTGATGACCCGCGAGCAAGCCGACGACATGATCGCCGAAGCCAGCGCCAGCGCCGCGGCCAAGCCGGCCAGCGTGGCCGCGCAGCCGGCGTATCAAACAGCGCCGGGCGCGGTGGTGGTGCCGTACATCCCCGAGGTGGTGCGCCAGCAGATCAAGGACGAACTGCGCGCCGAAGTCACCCAGCAGGCCAAGAGCGAAGGCTGGGCGGCGCCGGGCGCGTTGCCGGAATGGACCCAGCGGATCAGCTTCTACGGCGATCTGCGCGCGCGCGCCGAGGACGTGCTCAACGACGGCGAGAACTACCGCGAGTTCCCCAACTTCGCCGCGCTCAACAGCGGCAGCGGCTACGACGTCGCCGATCCGGCGTCCAACCCGGTGCCGTACGTCAACACCACCAAAAATCGCGGCCGCATGCGTTTGCGCGCGCGCTTAGGGATGCACGCGCAGATCGCCGACTGGGTCGAGGCCGATCTGCGCCTGGCCACCGGCAGCGACCGCAGCCCGGTGTCGACCAATCAGACCCTCGGCGCCGGCGGCAACTTGTCCAAGTACTCGCTGTGGCTGGATCGCGCCTACATCCGGCTCAAGCCCAGCGACTGGCTCAGCGCCGACATCGGCCGCACCGCCAATCCGTTCTGGACCAGCGAGCTGCTGTTCGACAACGACCTCAATTTCGACGGCGTCGCCGTGCAGACCCGGTTCGAGCACAGCCCGACGTTCAAGTCGTTCGTCAACCTCGGCGCGTTCCCGGTGTTCAACACCGACTTCGATTTCGGCTCGACCCAGAAGCAGGACAAGCAGAGCAGCCGCGACAAGTGGCTGTACGGCGTGCAGGCCGGCGCCGACTGGGCGTTCAGCGACGACATGTCGCTGAAGCTGGGCCTGGGTTATTTCCTGTTCGACCGGCTCAACGGCGAGTTCTCTTCGCCGTGTCTGGCGCCGACTTCCAAGGACGTGTGCGATACCGACCTGTCGCGTCCGCAGTTCCAGCAGTTCGGCAACACCGCGTTCGCGATCCGCAACATCGTGCCGGCCACCGGCGCGCCGAACGGCCCGCAGTTGCAGTACTTCGGTTACGCCAGCGAGTTCGGCGTGGCCAACCTGCACGCCGCGCTGGAAATCGCCAGCTTCGATCCGGTCAAGATCGTTTTCGAGGCCGACGTGGTCAAGAACCTGAAGTACGACGCCGCCAAGATCCGCGCGCTCGGCCCGTTGAACAACTACAAGCCGAATCTGGACCCGGCCGACACCACCGCGATTTTCGACGGCGGCGACATGGGCTACTACGTCAACTTGCTGGTCGGCCAACCGAAGATCGCCAAGGCCTGGGACTGGAACGCCAGCATCGGCTACAAGCGGGTCGAATCCGATGCGGTGCCGGATGCGTTCACCGATTCGGATTTCCACCTCGGCGGCACCAACGCGCGCGGTTTCATCGTCGGCGGTTCGCTCGGTCTGGCGCGCAACACCTGGCTGGGGCTGCGTTGGCTCAGCGCCAACGAAGTGACCGGCCAGCCGTATTCGGTCGACGTGGTCCAACTCGACCTCAACGCCCAATTCTGAGCCGGGAGCCCAGCGCATGAGCCTGTCCATCGCTTCGATCCGCCACGGCGCGCTGCGCAGCGCGCCGCTGTTGGCGGCCTTGTGGTTCGCCGCGTCCGCCGCGCACGCGCAGAGCGCCAGCGAGACCCGCCTGCGCGATGCGCTGCGCGACACCGCCACCCGCCTGCGCGCGGCCGAGGCCGCGCTGGCGCAGCAGCAGGCGCTGGTCGCCACGGCCGAACGCGAGCGCGACGCGCTCAAGACCCAGGCGGCCAAGCCGGCGCCGGCCGCCGACGGTGCGCAGATCGCCTCGTTGCAGCAGCGGCTCGGTCAGGCCTCGGCCTCGGCCGAGCAGGCGCGTGCCGACGCCCAGAAGTGGCGCGGCGCGCAGGAGCAGGCGGCGCAGCAAGCGCAGCAGAAAGAGCGCGAGCGCGGCGAGCTGGCGCAGCAGTTGGCGGCGAGCCAGGCGCGCGCCGCCGATTGCGCCGCCGGCAGCGATGCGCTGTACCGCACCGGTATGGAGCTGGCCCAGTTGTATCGCGATCCGGCGTATGCGCGCGGCAAGCGCATGGGCCTGATCGGCATCGGCCAGGTCGAGCGCGAGAACCGTGTGCGCGAGCTGGAAAACCGGCTTGAGGACGAACGCGTCAAGGCCGGCCAATGCGGTAGCGGCGATGTAGCCGCGCGTACCGCCGCCGCGACGGAATGATGGACGCGCCGCGCGCTAGCGCCGTCGCCAGCCAGCGTGCGCACTCGCGCGCGCTGGCGGTGCGCGCGGCGTGGGCGGCGGTGCTGGCGTGCGTTGTCGTCAACGCATCGGCGCAGCGGCGGATGCTGCCGGCCTCCAAACCGCAGCCGCCGCCGTGCGTGCAGGTGCGCATCGGCCAGGACGAAGCGGGGCGCTGGGACTGCGTCAACGATGCGTTCAAGGCCGAGGTCGACAAGGTCGCGCCGATCACGGTGAGCGAGTCGCCGGGCGAGCGCAGGGTGCCGATCGAGCAGGGCCTGGCGGTACCGGCGGCGACGCGGCAGCGGTTGGGCGATCAGTACGGCAATTCGCTGACGCCGCAGCGTCCCGTGCGTTCGTTCCCGGCGCCGCCGCTGGCGCGGCCGCCGACGAATTGAAGCAGTCGCGCGCGCGCCGTCGCCGCGGTCGCGCATCGCTCGTTGTTGTGTTTGCAGCAAAGCAGTTCCGCGTTTGCGTTCACCCACTCAACCGCGTCGCTTCGCTGCGACGCCCAAGCCGCGTCCCCGCGGTCGCGCAAAGGAAGCCGTCATGACCCGCAAGCCCGTCGCCGGTAACGATTCGCAAGGTCCCGCGCCCGCCCGGCTGCGCTTGCTAGCGCTGACCGCGGCGATCTCGCTGGCGCTGGTCGGCGGCGGCGCTCACGCCGACCCCAATCCGTTCGCGCGCCGCGGCGCCGACCCGGCCGCGCAGGCCGCGCGCGCCGCCCAGCAGCAGGGCCTGCAGTCGGTGCAGGCGCAGCAGATGGCGCAGCGTTCGCTGGCCGCGTTCGCTCAGGCCGCGCGGGTGCGCGCGGCGCTGGATGCGACCCAGGTGGCCGCGCGCGCCGCGGCGGCGGCTTCGGCGGTGGCGCAGCAGATTCCCGACGGGCTCGCCGAGGGCGGGCTCAAGATCGCCGCCGGCGTGCGGATCGAACCCGGCGCGATCAGCGTCGACGATCCGCGTTTGAACCAGTCCAAGCTGTGGCTGGGCGCCAAGGGCCCGACCCAGAGCAACGATGCCGGCGGCAACGTCACCGTCACCGTCGAACAGACCCAGAAGAAGGCGATTCTGAGCTGGGAAAGCTTCAATGTCGGCCGCCGCACCACGGTCCATTTCGACCAGCGCGCCGGTACTCAGGCCAGCGGCGCCAACGACTGGATCGCGCTCAACCGGATCGACGATCCCAGCGGCCGGCCTAGCCAGATCTTCGGCCAGATCAAGGCCGAGGGCAGCGTCTACTTGCTCAACCGCAACGGCGTGGTGTTCGGCGGCACCAGTCAGGTCAACACCCGTTCGCTGATCGCCTCTTCGTTGAACCTGTTCAACAACAACACCGCCGCCAGCAACCGCGCCTTCATCCAGCGCGGCCTGCAGCAGGCCAGCCCGGACGCGACCGCGTTCCTGCTGACCTCCGAGTTGGGCGAGTCGTACGCCAACACCGGCGCCAAACCGGCGCGGCCGGGCGATATCCGGATCGAGGCAGGCGCCCAGGTCAAGACCGCGGCCGGCGGTTTCTCGTTGATCGCCGCGCCCAACGTGTCCAACGCCGGCACGGTCCAGGCCAAGGACGGGCAGGCGCAATTGGCCGCGGTGCTCGGCGCGAGTTACGGCGCCGACACGCTGCTGGCCAACAATCTCAGCGGCAACAATCTGACCTTGGATTATCGCGGCTACGGCAGCGGCGCCGGGGTCGATCCGGCCGCGCTCGGTTATGGCCGGCTCGACAATTCCGGGGTGATCGCTTCGACCCGCGGCGATGTGACCTTGGTCGGCGAGCGCATTCGCCAGGACGGTTTCGTCGGCACCACCACCAGCATCAGCCGGCCCGGCCACATCGCCATCACCGCGCTCAACTTCACCCAGGGCGGCGGCAGCGAAGGCGTGTTGAGCGACCGCGTCGGCGGCACACTGAATTTCGGTTCCGGTTCGGTCACCACCATCGCGCCGGAGCGCGACGGCGAGACCACCTCCTCGGCGCGCAGCTCCGAGCAGGCGTTCAAGCCGCCGAGCGCGTTGCTGGCCGGCGCCCAGGTGCGGTTCCAGGAGAACTCGCTGGTGCTGATGCCCGGCGCCACGCTCGACGTGGTCGGGCTGGCGCTGTATCGCGGCCCGGGCGCGGTCGGCGGCATTTCGCGGATCCAGGTCGATCCGGGCGCGACGATCGATCTGGCCGGTCTGGCCGATGTGCAACGGCCGATCTCCGACAACATCGTCACCATCAAGCGCGTTGGCGAGAACGAACTGGCCGATTCGCCGCTGTTGCGCGGCGGCGGTTTGTACCGCGCCAAACTCGATATCGATGTGCGCGACAAGGGCGTGACCGAAGACGGCCGCGCCTGGGTCGGCAGCCCGCTGCTCAATGCCGCCGGTTACGCCGATCAAGTGCCGCGCACCATCGAGCAGATGCTGATCGACGGCGGCACGCTGAATCTGACCGGGCGCGAAGTCGTGGTGCGCGGCGGTTCGTCGCTCAATCTGGACGGCGGTTACGTGCATTACCTCGGCGGCACCATCGCCAGCCGGCGTCTGGTCGGCATGGACGGGCGCTTGTACGACCTCGCCGATGCGGATCCGAACATCTCCTATCGCGGTTTCGCCGGCGACTACACCCTGGATCACCAGCGCTGGGGCGTGAAGGAGCAGTACTTTTCGCCGTTCTCTTCCTACGGCCGCCGTTACGAGTCCGATTACCTGCACGGCGGCGACGCCGGTTCGCTCAACGTGAAGGTGTTGGCCGAGACCGGTTTCCCGCCGCTCGATGCCGGTTTGGTGTTGGCCGGCAACGTCAGCGCGCGCGCCGAGTCCGGGCGTTACCAGATCAAGAACGGCGAGCCGGCCAAGGGAGGCTCGCTGTCGGTCGCCAACACCGGCGGCCATGAGTTCACCCGCTGGTCGATCGGCGCGGCCGCGCCGTTGGACGTGCCCGCGGATTTCGCCGTGGACAGCAAATTCGACAGCTTGCCGCAGGCGCGGAAGGACGCGGACGGCCTGCGCGAGACCCAGCTGTCCGCCGGTTGGATCGAGAACGCGGGCTTCGCCCAGTTGCAGCTCAACGATCCGTTCGCAGTGATCCAGGTCGATGCCGACGCGCAACTGCGGATGCAGCCCGGCGGCCGCATCGCATTGACCGGGCGCCAACTGCGCGTGGACGGCACCCTGGACGCGCCGGCCGGCGCGATCGAGCTCAACGCCAGCGGCACGGTGTACTCGCAGCGGTCGAGCGAACTGAGCGACATCCGCATCGGCGCCGGCGCGCGCTTGCTGGCGCGCGGCGAATGGGTCAACGATTTCGGCGCGCTGGCCGATGCGCAACGCGGCGGCGCTTACATCAATGGCGGCCGCATCGCCTTGTCCACGCGTCAGCAGATCGCCAGCGTCGACGGCCAATTGCGCGACGCCACCGGTTCGATCCAGATCGCCTCCGGCGCGCAACTGGACGTTTCCGGCGGCGGCCGCATCCTCGCCGACGGCAGCCTGTCCAGCCGCGGCGGCCGCCCGGACGGGCGCGGCGGCGATATTTCCTTGCAGCTTTACCAAGGCGCGGAAGCCTCGCTGCAGGTCAATCTGCCGGCGGCGTCGTACGCCGCGATCGGCGACGCCGGGCAGTTGCGTTTCGATGCGGCCTCGCTGATCGCGCATAACCTCGGCGGCGGCGGCAAGCTCAGCCTGAGCGCGCGCGACGTTTACATCGGCGGCAAGGCCGGCGCGAACGCCGACGCGCGCGACCTGCGCCTGGACGCCGGCTTCTTCGCCGGCGGCGAGTTCGGCGCCTACGATCTGCAATCGCAGTTCGATGCGGTGGTCGCCGCCGGCGCGCAGGTGCCGGTGTGGCAGCGCAACTACATCGTCGACGCTTCGACGCTGCGCCAGGCGCGCAGCGGCAGCGATCTGTTCGGCGGCGGTTTCGGCGCGTTCGGGCGCCTGGACGATTCGCGCCGCCCGGCCGCCAACCTGTCGATCCAGGCCGGCGGCGCGGTCGGCCGCGCCTACGCGCGGCCGGAGTTGGCGCAAATGCGCGACGAGCTGCGCCTGGAACAAGGCGCGCATCTGCAGCTCGACACCGGCGCCAAGGCGCGGCTGGGCTCGCGCGGACAAGTCACCGTGCTCGGCGCGGTCAGCGCGCGCGCCGGTTCGATCGAGATCTCCGGCGACACCGGCGGCAACGGTTTGTCGCCCGCGGCCGATCCGGCCGGTTACTGGGCCGACGACAAATCGGTCTGGCTCGGCGCGCAAAGCTCGCTGGACGTTTCCGGCATCGCCCGGCTCGACGGTTTGCAGCGGCCGCTGGCGGACGGCAGCGTGCCGCGGGTGGGCGAGGTGCTCGACGGCGGCAGCATCACCCTGAGCAACAACAGCGGCTACGTGGTGGTCGAGCAGGGCGCGCGCTTGAACCTGTCCGGCGCTTCGGCGCAGTTGGATCTGGACAGCGGCAGCAACCGTCTGGGCACGGCGCCGTTCGCGCCGACCCAGGTCTGGAGCGACGCCGGCAGCTTGCGCCTGGGCGCCGGCGCCGGCCTGTATTTCGACGGCAGCATCCAGGCCCACGGCGGCGACGCGCAGGCGCGCGGCGGCAGCGTGACGGTGCAGGGCTTGCGCGCTTCGCGCACCGACAACAGCGGGCCGAACGGCGGCCGCCAGGATTTGATCGCGCGCGAGATCGTATTGCGTCAGCAGGCCGCGCCGTTGCCCGCAAGCGCCGCACCGGGCGAGCGGATCGAAACCGAGGCCACGCCGTCCGGCCGCCTGTACCTGTCGGCCGAACGTTTGCAGGGCAGCGGCGTGGACACGCTGCAACTGGGCCAGATCAACGCCGACCCGTTCATCCCGGTGGTGTTCGAAGGCAATGTGGAGCTGTCGCTGGCCCGCGCGCTGACCATGAACGCCAGCGGCTACGCCTTCCGCGCCTTGCCCGGCGCCGCCGCGCAGGCCGCGCCGCAGGTGCATCTGTCCGCGCAGTACGTCGCCTTCAACGGCCTGATCGCCGGCGCCGGCGGCACCGCTTTGGCCGACCCGACCGCGCCGGGCGATGCGAGCTTGCGCGTGGACGCGGGCTTCATCGACTTCGGCGGGCGGGTGCGCCTGGACAACTTCGGCCTGGGCGATTTCCGCAGCCGCGGCGACATTCGTTTCTACACGCCCAGCCAGTTCCGCAGTTACAGCTCCGCCGGCGGCGTGCGCGAGACGCCGGGCGAACTGCTCACCGGCGGCGATCTGGATTTCAGCGCCGCGCAGTTGTATCCGGCCACCGGCGAGCGCTTCATGATCCGCGCGCTCGGCGCGCTGGACCGCGCCAGCGGCCGCCGCGAAGCCACCCGCATCCGCATCGCCGGCAACGGCGCGGCGGCGCCGACGCCGCTGTCGGCCGGCGGCAGTCTGCTGCTGGACGCCAGCACGATCGAGCAGGGCGGCGTGTTGCGCGCGCCCGGCGGCAGCCTGGTGCTGGGCGCGGCCAATCCGAACGATGCCGATACCTTGGCGGCGTTCAACAACGTCAAGCTCACCGCGACCGAACGGGTCGAGCTGCGCGCGGGCAGCCTGACCTCGGTGTCGCTGGACGGGCGCATCGTGCCTTACGGCAGCACCGTCGACGGCTTGCAGTGGAAGGCCAATGCGCTCGACACCGACCTGGCCGCGCCGCCGCAGAAACAAGTGCGCCTGGATGCGGCCGCGCTGTCGCTGGCGCCCGGCGCCAATATCGACCTGTCCGGCGGCGGCGATTTGCAGGCGGCCGAATGGGTGCCCGGCACCGGCGGCAGCCGCGATGTGCTGTCGACTTACAACACCAGCTACGCCTCCGGCAGCGCGCAGCCGTCGCCGCTGTACGCCGACGGCCGCGAGGTCTACGCGATCCTGCCCGGCGCGCAATCGCCGCTGGCCGCGGCCGATCCGAACTTCAGCTCGGCCGACGGCGGCGGTATGGCGGGCAAGTCGGTGTATCTGTCGGGCGTGCCCGGTCTGGCCGACGGCGTTTACACGCTGCTGCCGGGCAAGTACGCGACGCTGCCGGGTGCGTTCCGGGTGGTCGAAAGCCGCAGCGGCCGCGATGCGCAGGCGCAGAACAATCTGACCGCGGCCGACGGCACCGCGCTGGTCTCGGGTTATTACGTCGATGCGCTGAGCGGCGCGCGCGAAGCCCGCAGCACCCGTTTCGAAGTGCAGTCGCGCCAGACCTGGGGCCTGTACTCGCAGTACCAGACCGTCGGCGCCAACGACTACTTCAGCAAACGCGCGGCCGGCCGCAACGAAGCCGTGCCGCCGCTGCCGCGCGACGGCGGCCAACTGGCGCTGAGCGCGCTGCGTTCGCTGGAACTGGGCGCCGGCCTCAACGCCAACGCCGCCGCCGGCGGCCGCGCCGCGCAGGTCGACATCGCCGCGCAGGCGATCCAGATCCGCGGCCAGAACCAACCGCTGCGCGAAGGCGCGGTGCAGCTCGACGTGGCCGGGCTCAACCGCCTCGGCGCGGCCAGCTTGCTGATCGGCGGCGTGCGTCACGCGCGCACCGACGGCGTATCCATCGACACCCGCGCCGACAGCGTCTGGCTCGACAACGATGCGGCCAGCGCCTTGCGCGGTCCGGAAATCCTGCTCGCCGCCAACCAGAGCGTGCAGGTGGGCGAGGGCGCGGTGTTGCGCGCCGACGGCGCGCTCGGCGGCGCCAGCGGTCAGACCTTGCTGATCGGCGAGGCGCCGGCGGCCAACGGCAGCGGCGGACGCAGCGGCGAGGGCGCGCTGTTGCGCGTGTCCAACGCCGGCCCCGCGCTGGTGCAGCGGCGCAACCTGCCGCCGCTGGCGCAGGCGCGCGGCGAGCTCAGGATCGGCGCGGGCGCCAACGTGGACGGCGGCGCGTCGCTGACCCTGGATGCGGCGCGCAATACCTTGGTCGATTCCAGCGTTTCGCTCGGCGGCCGCGACATTCAAGCCAACAGCGGTTTGATCGCGTTCGTGGGCGAGGGTGCCGACAGCGGCGAGCTCGACGGTTTCGTGATCGGCCGCGCCACCTTGGCGCAATTCGACCGCGCGCAACGCATCGGCTTGCGCAGCTACGGGCGGATGGAATTCCACGGCGCGGTCGATGTGGAGGTCGCTCAAGCCTTGGCGCTGAGCGCGGCTTCGTTCGTCGGCGACGGCTCGCAGGTGAGCTTGCGCGCGGATGCCTTGAGTCTGTCCAACGATCTCGGCACCCGGATCGCCAGCGAATCCGCCGGTGCCGGCGCGCTGAATCTGAGCGGCCGCGAAGTGGTTTTCGCCGGCGGCGAAGCCACGGTGGCCGGCTTCGGCCAGGTGCGCGCGCAGGCCAGCGAAGCGATCTCGGTGCGCGGCAAGGGCAGCTTCGATGTCGGTGGCGCCAGCCTGAGCTTGCAGGCGCCGGTGATCCAGGCCGAAGCCGGTGCCGACGGCGCGCTGCGCAGCGGCGCCGAACTGCGGGTGCTGCGCGGCCCCGGCAATGCGCCGCAGGCGCGGCCGCAGGGCGGCGCGCTGACCCTCAGCGGCGCCAGCATCGAAGGCGACGGTCTGCTGCGCGCCAATTCCGGCCGCATCGTCCTGCGCGCCGAGCGCGGCGACGTGCGCCTGGGCAACGGCGCGTTGGTGGACGTGTCGGGGCTGGACAAGACTCTGTTCGATCAACGCATCCTGGCCCCGGCCGGCCGCATCGAATTGGCCGCGACCCAAGGTTCGGTGAACCTCGCCGAAGGTGCAGTGCTGGATTTCTCCGCGCCGGCCGGCGGCGACGCCGGGCGCTTGCGGGTGGACGCGGCCCAGGGCGCGATCGAATTGGCCGGCGCGCTGCGCGGCGGTACGCCCAAGGGCGTGGGCGGCAGCGTCGAGCTCGACGCCGGCCGCGCGCTCGACCTGGACGCGCTGGCCCAGCGCTTGAACGCTGGCGGCATCGACCAGCGGGTGGCGGTGCGCACCCGTGGCGGCGAATTGCATTTGAGCGAAGGCAACACGCTGCGCGCGCGTCAGGTCAGCCTGATCGCCGACGGCGAACGCGACGGCGCGGTGCGTATCGACGGCCGCATCGACGCGTCCGGCGTCAGCGGCGGCCAGATTGAGCTGTGGGCGCGGCGCGAGCTGAGCGTCGACGGCCAGCTGCTGGCGCGCGGCAGCGATTCCAAACGCCGCGGCGGCGACATCAGCCTCGGCGTCGGCGCGCAGGGCAACGGCCGATTGCACGACACCCACGGTTACCAACTGGTGGACCGCGCCGATTCCGGCGCGCTGTCGATCGGCGCCAAGGCCTTGCTCGACGTGTCCGGCGGCAGCGCCGGCGGCTTGTCGGGCGGCCGCATCGACCTGCGTGCGCCGTTGTTGAGCGATGGCGACGTGCGCGTGGACATCGCCGATCCGCGCAGCCTGGTCGGTGCGCGCGAAGTCGGTCTGGAAGCCTACGCGGTGTGGAGCACCGACGATGCCTCGGCGTCGCCGGACCAACACTTCGACGGCCTGATCGATCCGGCCGGCTGGTTCCAATCCAACGGCGAGATGGTCAGCGGCAAATGGCAGGACTTCACCGGCGCCGAGTTGCGCCCGCCGACCCGCGAGCAACTGGCCGACTACCTCAACCGCCATTACTTCACTCCCGACGCCGGCCAAAGCAACGCCGCGCACCAGCGCTTCTACGGCTACCGCACCGATGAAGCCGGCGCGCAATCGCCCGGCACGCTGATGGGCTTCGTGCAGAACCCCGGCTTCGCCTTCGGCGGGCGTTTCGACGGCATCGCCAAGTTCCGCGCCCGGCCCGGCATCGAACTGCGCAATCCGGGCGGCGAGGGCGACGGTTCGATCCAGGTGCTGACCAACTGGAACCTCAATTCCGGCCAGCTCGGTCAGCTCGACTTCCGCTACAACGGCGCCGCGCCGGTGCTGAGCCTGCGCGCCAAGGGCGACATAGTGGTCAAGGCCAGTCTGTCGGACGGCTTCGCCCGCTTCATCGGCAGCGGCCAACCGCTGAGCGGCGATTACGCCGGCAGCAGCTTGCGCTACGGCGCGGTGTCGGCCGAGTACACCGAACGTTACGGGCCCGAATACAGCCTCGGTCGCTATCTCGGCGTGCCCGAACAGATCGGCAGCGGCGATGCCGAGCAGATCGCCCAGTACTATGGCCAGTACGACGAACTGGTGAAGTTGCTGACCGCCAACGATGCGGAACTGGAAGCGTTGTGGGGCTCGCCGCTGAGCCTGCTCGACGCGCTCAAGATCATGGCCGATTACGCCGGCGAGGTTCCGCAAGCGTCGCCGACGCCGGCGAACACGCCGGTGGAATACGGCAAGCTGCGCGAAGACGGCAAGCCGACCGAAGGCTCGTATCTGGAGCGATACCGCAGCCACGTCGTGCAGATGTTCGCCAGCGGCGACAGCTCGGTGCTGATCGACGACAGCCAGAAACCGCTGCTGCCGATGCTCGGCGCACTGATTCCGCTGCCGCCGCCGGCCGACCGCAGCCCGAGCCTGCAGGCGCAACGCGACGGCGACCGCATTCCTTTCGCCAGCCGCACCTTGACCGCGGGCGACAGCAGCAGCTGGCGCCTGATCGCCGGCGCCGACCTCGCCAGCGCCGCGCCGAACGCGCTGCGCGCGCAGGCCGCGGCCGGCAACATCGTGTTCGACGGCCACACCACCGTCACCAGCATCGACGGCCTGGGCAATCTGCGGACCTTACCGGTGCCCAACGTGCTGCGCACCGGCACCGGCAGCATCGAACTGGCGGCCGCGCAGGACATCCGCTTCGCCGACCAGGCCGCGCCGGCCAGCGTCTACACCGCCGGCACGCCGGCCGCGGGGACCACGGCGTCTTCGTCGTGGCAGATCATCGCCACCGATCGCGGCTCGCAGGTGCTGCCGGATCTGATCCAGACCGGCCCGGTCAATCCCGAAGCCGCCGGCAATCTGCTGCTGCGCGCCGGCCGCGACATCGTCGGCGAACGCGAGATCTACGACGATGCCGCCGGCACCCGCAGCGGCAAGCCCGGCACCTATCTCGGCCAGTACTGGTGGCCGTGGATGCAGACCGGCAACGTCCGCGACGATCGCACCGTGCAGTCCAGCTCGATCAACTTCGGCGGTTTCGCCCAGGGCTTGCTCAGCGTCGGCGGCAATGTCTCGATCCAGGCCGGCCGCGACATCACCGAATTGTCGGTGTCGCTGCCGACCACCTGGGTCAGCGACGGCCAGGGCGGCACCCGCAGCTTCGGCGGCGGCGACCTGCGCGTGGACGCCGGCCGCGACGTGCTCGGCGGCGATTTCTTCGTCGCCAAGGGCGAGGGCTCGCTCAGCGCCGGCGGCCGCATCGGCTCGGCGTTTCAGCTCAATGCGCGCGCCGCGCGTTTTGCCGAGACCCTGGAACTGAGCACGCCGGTGGCGCCGGTGCTGGCGATGCAGGACGCGCAATGGCGGGTGGTCGGCGCGCAGGACGTGGAGATCGGGCAGGTGCTCAATCCCTCGTATCTGCGCACCGATCTGATCGGTCCGTCCGACTCGCAGCGCTACGGCGACAACGCCTCGCTGCAGGCGATGTCGGTGGCCGGCGATCTGAGCTTCGGCAGCGTCAGCTTCAGCGAAGCGCTGTACAGCTACGGCCTGTCGCGCAACCTGTTCCGCGCCAACGCGCCCTACGAGGTCGGGCTGACGCCGGTGTTCGCGCGGGTGCTGCCGGGCCGGGTGTCGCTGAGCGCGCCCAACGGCGACCTGAGCCTGCAGTCGGGCGAGCAGTTGTTCCCCAGCGCCAGCGGCCAGCTCAGCTTGCTGGCCGGCGGCGATCTGGCGCTGTTCTCGCCGGTGTTCTCCACGGTCAATCAGCAGTGGCGGATGCTCGACTTCGATCCTTCGTGGATGCCGTCGCCGGTCAACCAACTGACCAGGCTTCCTGGCGAGGGCATGGGCACGATCGACTTCGGCCCGAACGCGAATCTGCAGTTCCGGGTCGGCCGCACCCAACTCGGCAATCTGCATCGCGACGACGCCGAACCGGTGCGGATCTACGCCGGCCGCGACATCGTCGGCGGTCTGCAGATCGACGGCGTCAGCCTCAACGCGCTCGGCGTGGAAGTGGCCAAGCCGGCGACGATCCTCGCCGGCCGCGACATCGTGGATTTGAATTTCCGCGGCCAGAACTTCCGCGCCTCCGACACCACCCGCATCGCCGCCGGCCGCGATCTGTTCAATCGGCCGTTGAAGACGCGTTACAACAGCGGGCCGCTGCAAAACGCCGCGGCGTGGATGGAACTGGGCGGGCAGGGCACGTTCGAGGTCCAGGCCGGCCGCGATCTAGGCCGCTTGACCTCGGCCAACGAAGCCTACGAAATCCTCAACCGCAACAACCCCGATGCCGGCGGCATCCGCACCATCGGCAATCGCAACAACGCCGGGCTGGCCTTCGAAGGCGCCGATCTGGTCCTGCGCTTCGGCGTCGGCCCGGGACTGGCCACCGCGGATTTCGCCGGCCGTTATCTGGATCCGGCCAACGCCGAGGCCGCGCCGTACCGCGATTGGCTGGTGCAGTTCATGGCCCGGATCGACGCCGATCAGCGCGATCGCCAGGGCTCGGCCGCGGCGCCGGCTTCGGCGGCGGACGCGCAACAGGCCTGGCAAGCGTTCCAGGCGCAGCCGCAGAACGTGCGTCAGTTGCTGGTCGACCGCGTCTTCCTCGACGTGCTCAAGCGCGCCGGCCGCGACACCCAGGACCGCAACAGTCCCAACTTCGGCAAATACGTCGACGGTTATCGCGCGATCAACACCTTGTTCCCGGCGCAGTTGGGCTACACCGCCAATCAGCTCGAAGGCGGCAGCAACGGCGCCGACAAGCCGGTCGCGACCGGCCGACTGGACATGCGCGGCTCGACCGTGCAGACCGAGCGCGGCGGCGACATCCGCATCCTCGGTCCCGGCGGCGACGTGCTGGTCGGCAGCGTCGGCGCGCCGCCGACGGTGATCGATTCCGGCGGCACGGTGCGGGTGGGGCCGAACCAGCAGGGCATCCTGACCCTGGACGTGGGCGACATCGGCATCTTCACCGACGGCAGCGTGCTGTTGGCGCAGAGCCGGGTGTTCACCCAGGGCGGCGGCGATCTGACCATCTGGAGCTCCAACGGCGACATCAACGCCGGCAAGGGCGCCAAGACCTCTTCGGACAAACCGCCGGTGCGCTACTTCTGCGACGACGACCATAACTGCCGCATCGACGCGCGCGGCCTGGTCAGCGGCGCCGGCATCGCCACCTTGCAGACCGCGCCCGGCGCCAAGCCCGGCGACGCGGTGCTGGTCGCCCCGCGCGGCACCATCGACGCGGGCGACGCGGGCATCCGCATCGCCGGCAACCTGATCGTCGCCGCGCAGAGCGTGGCCAACGCCGACAACATCCAGGTCGACGGCGATTCGCTCGGCATCCCGGTCGCGCGCGGCGTCGACACCGGCGCGCTGTCGGCGGCTTCCAACGCCAGCTCGGGCGTCAACGCCGCGGCCGAAGCGATGGCCGAGAAACGTCCGGCCGCATCGCTGCGCGAGACCCCGGCGATCATCTCGGTGCAAGTGATCGGCTTCGGCCGCTGCACGCTCGGCGACACCTCGTGCATGAACGTACCGCCGCCGTAATCGACAGCACGCGCGCGGCGGCTGCGGCTGCCGCGCGTTCCAACGGCGCGCAACTCAACTGCCGTCGCGCAACTCACCCGTCAGTGCGCAATCCACGTGGTCGAAGCAAAATCAAAATGGGTTCCGGCTTTCGCCGGAATGACGGGGTGTGGGTTGCGCGTTGGCGTGAATGACGGAGTGTGGGTTACGCGCTGGCGTGCGGGTTGCGCGCTGATCGGTGGCCGCGGCCGTTCCGCAGGCGACGCTCAAGCAGTCTGACTATCCCCACCGCGCAGGCAACCCAGCGCCGCGCAACCCTCTGGTCGAAGCAAAATCAAAATGGGTTCCGGCTTTCGCCGGAATGACGGCGTGTGGGTTGCGCGTTGGCGTGAATGAGGGAGTGTGGGGTACGCGCTGGCGTGCGGGTTGCGCGCTGATCGGTGGCCGCCGCCGTTCCGCCGGCGACGCTCAAGCAGTCTGACTATCCCCACCGCGCAGGCAACCCAGCGCCGCGCAAGCCTCACCCCGTCATTCCGGCGAAAGCCGGAATCCATTTTGATCTCACCCTCATCGGCCAGCTAGAGCCGTTCGGCCGACGACACCCAGTCGCCGACCGTCGCCATCGCCGAGTCGCGCCGACCGCATCCCGAATCGGATCGCGCCAGTGGCGATCTCACGAAAACACTCATCGCCAACGAACTAACGGATCGCGCCGCACGGTGGGCGTGCGCATGCGCAAACCAAAATTCAACACCCATTCGCAGCGAGCAAGGACACGTCAATCGCGTGACTTCGCTAGACCCAGCGTGCGCTGACATTACAAATCGCGCATCGAATGGATATCGCGCCGAATACGATCCGAAAGAATCCGCGATGCGTTGAGATTGGCTGGAAAAACAGCGAAACCAAACACGCTTCAACTGTGTTTCTGGAGTAACAAATGTGTATCTCCCTGGTCGTCGTCATGGAACACACGGGGGCGAGTATTGCGTGGCGTCGAAACATCAGTCATGGACGCAATTCAATCGAGCAAAAACGGATTTAGTCGGATACACGCCACATACCCTTCAGGAGAAGTCACGTGCATCGCAACATGCTCACGCTGTCCCGTCTCGCCATCGCCACTGTCGCTTTCGCCGCCGCCGGTTCGGCCGCCGCGGTCGACCTGTACGGTGGCGGCGCCACCTTCCCGGCGCCGGCTTATGTCGGCGATCTGTACAACTCGACCACGCCGAAGGCTCGCCTGTCGCGTTCGGCCGGCATGCTGCCGAGCGTCACCGCCTACCAAGCCGCCGGCCTGGGCAACTCGACCGGCACGCTGGTGCCGGTGTTCTCCAAGTACGCCAGCTTGACCAGCAACAAAGTGTCCTACTGCCAGACCGGCAGCGGCATGGGCAAGAACGTGCTGAACCAGAACGGCATCTTCGCCAACGGCCAGTGCTTCGATAACGCCACCGCCAGCAAGGACATCACCGGCTTCACCTCCAACGATCCGGTCACCGACTTCATCGGCAGCGACTCGCCGATCAGCACCGCCGACTACAACACCTTCAACACCAACATGTCCGCCACCCGCGGCGCGATCGTGCAGATCCCGACCCTGGCCGGCGCCATCGCCATCCCGTACAACGAAACCAACGTGCCGGCCGGCCTGCAGCCGCTGGCGCTGACCACAGAGCAGGTCTGCAAGATCTACGGCCGCCAGTTCACCCTGTGGTCGCAGGTCAACGCCAGCCTGCCGGCGAACGCGATCAAGATCGTCTACCGCAAGGACGGCAGCGGCACCACCTTCGCCTTCACCAGCTTCCTGACTGCCAAGTGCAACACCGCTTACGGCACCAGCTTCAGCCCGAACCAGAACTTCGCCGCGGCGATGGGCGCGCAGGATCCGGCCGACCCGACCCTGGTCCCGGGCGCGTGGGGCTGGACCGCCGCCACCGGCAACAACAACGTGGTTTCGACCGTCAAGACCACCGCCGACGCCGCCGGCTACGCCGACGTCGCCGAAGTGGTCAACCAGTCGGCCAAGTACGCCCTGGTCGACGGCTTCAACCCGACCACCATGCCGGCTTCGCTGAACATCCTGCCGGCCAGCATCCAGCAGGGCCTGGTGCTCAACGGCGCCGCCACCGCCGCGGTCCCGGGCAGCGGCACCACCGCGCAGAAGAACTGCCTGAAGCTGGTCAGCTCCTCGGCTCCGATCTCCGGCGCGTATCCGATCGTCGCGGTGACCTATATCAACGCCTACTACAGCGGCAACGGCAGCACCAAGGCTCCGGCCCTGCGCGATCTGCTCAAGCTGTTCTACAACACCACCAACGCTCCGGCGCTGCCGACCGGCTACTCGTACCTCAGCGGCAACGCGCTGCTGCGTACGCAGATGAGCTCG
>NZ_JBAMDI010000105.1:0-39632 GCF_036961695.1 Pseudomonas sp. CGJS7
CCTACACGACGGGCTGCGCCCAATCCCCGACGTGTGACCACCACCGTGCTAGGAGCGGGTTTACCCGCGAATACGGTAGTGGCGGCAACGGTGAACTGCGGGTGGAAATTGGCCAGCAGGGCCGGCCCTTTCGCGGGTGAACCCGCTCCTACACGACGGCCTGTGCTCAACCACCGACCTGTGTCCCCCCTGATCAATGAACCGCGCCGGGTGGCCGAATCATGCCAGGCGCCGCTGTACCAGCAGGTGCCGGGCTTTGTCGAACGCCCAGTTGTACACCACGGTGTAGGGCAGGATGATCACGAAGAAGCCCAGCTCCACCATGAACGCCTGCAGCAGCGAAACCTCCAGCATCCAAGCCGCCACCGGCAGGCACCACACCACCAGGCCGGCTTCGAAGCCAAGACCGTGCACGAAACGCGTACTGGCCTTCCAGTTGATGCGTTCGGTTTGCACCCAGCGATCGACCAGTGCGTTGTAGACCATGTTCCACAGCATGGCGATCACCGACAGGGTCACCGCCAGCGCGCCCGCCGTTGCCAGCGACTTGCCCATGATCCAGGACAGCAGCGGCGCACACAGCAGTACCGCAAAAACTTCATAGCCAACGGCGTGGACCAGGCGTTCGGTGAAAGACACGTTTTTCATTGCAAATCCCATCCATTGCGTGAGTCGTGCTTCCCATTCTCTTTGATAGAACTGATACTCGCGATATAGCTACCATCGGTTTTATCAATACCATGCGTTACTCTCCCGAAGCTCTGGTCGCCTTTACCGAAGCCGCCTCGCTAGGTTCGTTTTCTGCGGCGGCGCGCAAGCTGCGCAAAAGCCAGTCCACTGTCAGCATCGCCATCGCCAATTTCGAGGCCGATATTGGCTGTCCGCTATTTGACCGCAATGGCCGCCACCCCACGCTCAATGAAGCAGGCAGGCAGGTGCTGAGCCATGTCGAGGCGATTCTCGATGCCAGCGCCCAGCTCGATGCGCTGGCAGTGCGACTGGCGCAAAATGTAGAGGCGCTGGTATCTGTGGTGATGTCGGACAGCTACAGCGTAACGTTCCAAGGGGCGGTGATGACTCGTTTCGCCCAGCACTACCCCCATACCGAGCTACGCTGCGGCCCGGCGGAGGACGCTGATGTGATCGAGATGGTCCAGCAGGGCCTGGCCCATGTCGGCATCCTTGCCACACAGCCCGGCTACCCCGCCGACGTGGCCGTGGCGCGCTTGCCGGAGCAGGCAGAGTTCGGCGTATATGTCGCCAGCGAGCATCCGCTGGCGAGCCTGGCGCAGGTACAGGCGCAGCATCTGGAGAACGCCCGACAGCTGTATATCAAGACCTATGCCCCCAGCCTGCACCATGGCCGTGGCCAAGCGTGGTCGGCACCGGATTACCTGACCCTGCTGGAGTTCGCCGTGCGCGGGTTTGGCTGGGCCGAACTGCCCAGGGCACTGGTTAAACGGTTTGGCAACGAGCTGGTGGAGTTGCAGATAGCGGGTTACCCCCGGCGGGTGGATATGGATGTGGCCTGGTCGAGCCGGCGTGCCTTGGGGCCGGCCGGGCAATGGCTGGTGCGACAGATGTTGGGGCAATAGTTGTGTCGCCTGCCCGAACTTGAAGTGCGCCCAGACACAACAACCGGTACACCCAGCGACAAGCCTTCCCCCCACCCCGCCCCTTAGCCTGTCACCACGCGCCGCCCCGCTGCGGCACGCACCCAAAGCACAAGAACAAACGTTGGTGACCTATGCAGACAGTAGATCCGATCACCCTTGCGGTTGTCCGGGGTGCGCTGGAGACAGCGCAACGCGAAATGACCCTGACCCTGGAAAAGACCGGGCGCTCCAGTGTGTTCAACCTGGCCCACGACTATTCCAACTCGCTGTTCGACCACTTGCCGGAAATGATCCTGCAGGGCCAGGACATTCCCATCCACCTGGGCTCGCTGATCCCGGCCATGAAGTGCGTGGCCGAGTTCTTCGGCGACGACATCGCCGAAGGCGACGTGATCTACCACAACGACCCCGCCTACAAGGGCAGCCATATTCTCGACTGCTGCATGTACAAACCGGTGTATTACCAAGGCGAGCTGGTGTTCTGGACCGTTTGCAAGGGCCACCTGACCGACATCGGCGGCCCGGTGCCGGCGGGCTACAACCCCGATGCCAAGGAGATCTACGCCGAGGGCCTGCGCATTCCACCGGTCAAGCTGTGGGAAAAGGGCAAGCGTCGTGAGGACGTGATCAACTTCATGCTCACCAACATGCGCGCCCGCCCCTATCAGGAAGGTGACCTCAATGCCCAGTATGGCGCCTGCAAGGTCGGCGAGCGGCACTTGCTGGAGCTGCTGGACAAATACGGCGTGGCACAGGTGCGTGCCTGCATCGCCGAGCTGAAGAACATGGCCGACCGACACATGCGGGCGCTGTTGCGCGATGTGCCGGATGGTGACTACAGCGGCACCGCCGTGCTCGAAGATGCCGGCCACGGCCTGGGTGAACTGGCCATCACCGCCCATGTGCAGATCCGTGGCGACCAGGCCCATGTACGCATCGAAAGCCCGCCGCAGGTGCCGTACTTCATCAATTCCTATGAGGGCAACTCGGTATCCGGGGTGTACCTGGGGCTGATGATGTTCGCCCAGGTGGCGCCGCCTTACAACGAAGGCCTGTATCGCTGCGTAACGGTCGATGTCGGCCCCAGGGGTACGCTGTGCAATGCCGAGGAACCCGCGCCCCACGTCAATTGCACCACCACGCCGATGGAAACCCTCGCCGATGCCGTGCGCACTGCGCTGGAACAGGCCTCGCCACAGCGGGTTACGGCCTCCTGGGGGCATACCAGCGGCATCAACATTGCCGGCCGCGACCCGCGCAACGGCAATAGCGAGTACGTGACGATGGTGCTGGCCTCGATCATTTCCGGAGCCGGTGCCAACAAGGTGATGGATGGCTGGCACGCCTGCGGCCCGCTGTGCTGCTTCGGGGCCCTGATGAGCGGTGACATCGAGCTGCTCGAACACGCGTATCCGGTGCTGATCCACCGCTACAGCCTGATGGCCGACAGTGGTGGCGCCGGTGAATTGCGCGGTGGGTCGGGCACCCGCCTGGAGATCGAACCGCTGGACCACGCCATGACCGTGGTCGGCTTCGGCGAGGGCCGCCAGTTGCCCACCGCCGGTGCCGCCGGGGCTCGCAATGCCCTGCTCGAGCCCAAACTGGGCCGGCTGATCCATCGCCACGCCGATGGCCGCGAAGACCACTACACGCAGAACCCCATGCTCACCCTGCAGCCCGGCGAACGCATCATCAACATCAACCCAGGGGGTGGTGGCTACGGCGACCCGCTGCGCCGTCGGGTCGCAGCAGTACTGGAGGACGTGCGCAACGGCCTGGTCTCGCCACAAGGCGCAGCCCTGGAATATGGCGTGGTCCTCGATGCCGATGGCCAACTGGACGAAACAGCCACCCGCCTTGCCCGCGCCCCGCGCTAACCGGAGAACACGCATGCGTAACCAATATCGCCTGGGCGTAGACGCCGGCGGCACTTTCACCGATTTCATCCTGGCCGATCGCGACGGCGGCGTGCAGCTGTTCAAGGCCCCGTCCACGCCCCAGGACGGCACCCTGGCCATTCGCGCCGGCCTGGCACAGATCGCCGACGCCACCGGGCGCAGCCCGGCCGAACTGATCGCCAACTGTGACCTGTGCATCAACGGCACCACCGTGGCCCTCAACGCGCTGATCGAGCGCACCGGGGTCAAGGTGGGCCTGCTGTGCACCGAGGGGCACGAGGACAGCCTGGAAATCCGCCTGGGCCACAAGGAAGAAGGCCACCGCTACGACGCCCACTACCCGCCGGCACACATGCTTGCCCCACGCCACCTGCGCCGCCCGATCGGTGGCCGAATCCTTGGCGATGGCCGTGAGCACAGCCCGCTGGACGAAGCCGCCATCCATGCCGCCATCGACTACTTCCGTGCCGAAGGCGTGCAGGCCGTGGCCATTTCCTTCCTGTGGTCGGTACGCAACCCCAGCCACGAACAGCGGGCCGCCGAACTGGTAAGGGCTGCCCTGCCCGAGGTATTCGTCTGCACCGGCTGCGAGGTGTTCCCGCAGATCCGCGAATACACCCGCACCTCCACCACCGTGGTCAACGCCTACCTCAGCCCGGTAATGGCACGTTACGTGGCGCGCATCGACAGCCTGTTCCAGGAGCTTGGCGCACAGCAGCCAGTACGCTACTTCCAGTCCAACGGCGGGTTGGCGCCCGGGCACCTGATGCGTGAGCGCGCCGTCAACGCGATCAACTCCGGTCCGGCCTCGGCACCACAAGCCGGGTTGGCGGTAGCGAGGCCGTTCGGTATCGACAACGTCATTACCGTGGACATGGGCGGCACCTCGTTCGACATCACCCTGACCAACGCCGGACGCACCAACTTCAGCAAGGACGTGGACTTCCTGCGCCAGCGCATCGGCGTGCCGATGATCCAGGTGGAGACCCTGGGTGCCGGCGGTGGCTCCATCGCCCACCTGGACGAGTTTGGCATGCTCCAGGTCGGACCGCGCAGCGCCGGCGCCATGCCTGGGCCGGTGTGCTACGGCAAGGGTGGCCATGAACCCACGGTCACCGACGCCAACCTGGCTCTTGGCTACCTGCCCGACGGCGCACTGCTGGGCGGCAGTATCCGCCTGAACCGCCAGGCCGCGCTGGACGCCATCCGGAGCAAGGTCGCCGAACCGCTGGGCATCAGTGTGGAACGCGCGGCATTCGGCATCACCACCCTGGTCAACCTGAACATGGTCAACGGCATCCGCCGCGTATCGATCGAGCGCGGTCACGACCCGCGTGACTTCGCCTTGATCGGTGCAGGCGGTGCGGCGGGCATGCACGTGGTGCGCCTGGCCGAAGAAATTGGCATGCACACCGTGCTGATCCCCAAGGTGGCCTCGGGCTTGTGTGCGTTCGGCCAGATCCTGTCCGACGTGCGCTACGACCAGCTCACCAGCCTGTCGATGCGCCTGGACGCCGGGCACGTCGACCTGGCGCAACTCAACCAGGCCCTCGCCGAACTGCGCCAGCAAGGCCTGGCCAATCTGCGCGAAGACGGTTTTGGCGACCAGGCCAGCAGCTGCCACTACACCCTGGAGATGCGCTACCTGGGGCAAATTCATGAGTGCAGTGTGGACCTGCAGCAGCACAGCCTGGACGAGGCAGGGCTGGCCGCGCTGGTCAGCCGCTTCCACAGCCGCCACCAGACCCTGTACTCGTACAGCGAACCCGACAGCCCGGTGGAGCTGGTGAACCTGGAGTGCTCGGTGATCGGCCACCTGCCACGCCCGCCGCAACCCGAGCTGCAGGGGCCGGCCGAGCCCCCCGCCCCCACCGCGCAATCCGTCCGCCCGATGCTGTTCAGTGCCGACGGTGAATGGCAGCCCACACCGGTGTTCAACGGCAACCACCTGTTGCCAGGGCAGACCGTGCATGGCCCCTGTGTGATCGAGGAAGACACCACCAACATTGTCCTGCCACCCGGCTGGCAGGCGCGCCTGGAGCCTTCGGCCACCTACCGGGTGACACGCGGGGGTTGATCTTGGGGTCGGCGCGCGCCGATCATGGGCCTGACAACCGCCCGGCAGTTTTGCGCTGCCGGGCGGTTCGTACAATAACAAGAGCTGCTTGAGTAGCTTGCCTGCAGTTCCTTTTTTCAATGCTGCCCTCTTTGAAAAAGGACCCACCATGCCCACAGAACTCTCGACCCACGGCTGGCCACAGCCAGAGCGCCAGGTACGCTGGGCCGAAGCCATCAGTGACACCTATTTTCCGCTAAGCCTTGAATTTGCTGCCGGACAGCCGTTCGATGGCCACCTGCAGCGCTGGAGTACGCCGAGCACACCGCTCAGCCTGTCGCGCCTGCGGTCCAGCCAGCTGGGTTACTCGCGCAGCAAAGCGCACATCGGCCAGGACCATGAAGCGTTCTACCTGGTGACCGTGCCGCATGGCAGCGAGGTGTACTTTGAACAGGACGGCCACCAGATCAGTTGCAGCCCGGGCGGTTTCATCGTCGAGCGCGGCGATGCACCCTATCGCTTCCACTACGGCACGCAGAACGACTTGTGGGTGCTCAAGCTGCCCGAGCGTGCGCTCAAAGCCAACCTGCTGGGGCACAAGCGCTATACCCGGCATTGCTTCGATGCCCGTCAGGGCCTGGGGCGCATCTTCGTCGAGCAACTCGACCTGTGTGCCCGCCATTTCGACACCAGCCCCCCGGCAGCCCGGCATTTACTGCTGGAACAGGCCTCCGCCACCCTGCTGCTGGCCTTGCAACAGGATGAGCGCGTGCTGGGCAGCGAAGGCAGCAACCTCAGCACCCTGCACCTGACGCGGGTCGAGCAGTACGTGCAGCAAAACCTGGGTGACCCCGAGCTGTCGCCACAAACCATCGCCAGCGCCTGTGGGCTGTCGCTGCGTTATCTGCACAAGCTGTTCGCGATCACGCCCTACACCCTTGGCGAGTGGGTACGCCGTCAACGCCTGGAGGCCGTGCACCGACAACTGCTTGACCCGCATTGCCACCTGGCCATCGGCGAACTGGCATTTCGCTGGGGTTTTGCCGACCAGGCGCAATTCACCCGCGCGTTCCGCCAGCAGTATGGGTGCACGGCGAGCGAGGTGCGGGCTACGCGTACGCACTGATCACAACAACGGAAAATTGCCCGCGCTCACAAGGGGCGCGGTCGCGTTGGCTTGGCGGGCTCAATCCCCCGCCGCCACATCCACCACTTTCCAGCTGTCGTCCGGGTCGAAGCGTTTCATCTCCTTCGCCAGCCTGTCGCCATGCGGCCCGAGGTCTTTCTCGAACACTTGGCCGTCATGGCTGATCATGAAGCTCATCACCCCGGTGTCGTCGTATCTGGCCGGCCAGGCGACCATGGCGAAGCCACGGCTCATCTGGTTGCCGATCAGGTAGCTGTAGGCACCGCCCGGGGCAGATGGGCCCTGTGCATCCAGGATGCGGAAGTGGTAGCCATACCAGGCGTCACCGACCACATCCTGGCCGAACAGTGGGCCCAACGGGCTGATGTCACCGTCGCCATCGTCATCCCAATACAACCCGTCATGCTTGCCCGGCTCGCTGAAAATCTTCTGTGCGTACTCCAGCGCACCATTGCCGTTATGGTCCTGGGTGGCGTAGTCCATTTGCGCATCGTGATAGGCCAGCAGCGACTGCAGAACACCCAGCTCGTTGCGCCCGATACGACGGGCGCGGATTTCGGCACTGCCCGCCTTGAGGTCGAAGCGCCAGCCCTGGCTGGTTCTGGTCAGCGGTATGGGCAAGGTCCAATGACCGGTGCCCACCGCCAGGATGGCCTTGCCCTCGCCTGACATGTCGATGCTGTGCTGTGCGCGATACTGCTCGAGAAAGGTATCCACATCGCTGCGTTGCACACCACCGCGCGGTATGTAGGTGCGCCAGTCATCGCCCAGCAACTGGGCCAGGCGGGCTTCATCAGGTTTTTCCTGGCCCAGCGCCGCGACAAAGGCTTCCACGGCCTTCTCCGGCGTTGGGAAGGCTTGCTGGGCAGCGGCCATGAACGACCAGGCCAGACCTGCCGTCAGCAGCAATGCAGCGAGTGTCGGGCGCTTCATCGACGGCCTCCTGCGCCGCGACGCGCGGGCGCACTGGGCCGGGAGATCGGGTGCCCGGCGGCACGCGACGCACCAGGCCGCTGAGCGAACGACTGGCTGGTACGGCCGCGGTTGGCCTGCGCGCTGGTGCGCGACGGTGAGCGCACGCCGTCGAAAGCATTGTTGCGGGCACGGCCTGCCGTATTGGCAGGACGGCTCTGCGCCAGCGGCCGCGCCTGGCCGTCGCCCTGCCGGCGTTGATTGGCCAGGTTGCCGTTCTGCTGGCGGCCTTGGACGTTGCGGGTTTCCTGCCGACGGTCAGTCGCCCGCGCGCCATCATCACGGGACGGCATGCGGTTGCCGTCAGGATTGCCTGCCTTGGCCTCGCGCATTTGCTCGCGGGCCTGACGGTTACTGGTAGCCGGCCGTTCGATACCTGCGCGGTCCATCGATGCCCTGGCTTTGTCTCGGGCCTGGGCCCGTTGGGCGTCGTCGCCGCGGAACGCGGTGCGCTGAGTGGCACCGTCCAGCTGGCGGCCGTACTGCTGACGGCTGCGAGAATCGCGGTATGGCACCCCGTCGCGGTTGGCGGCATTGTGCTGCCATTTGTTCTGGTTGTTGGTGATGCGGTTGTTGACGTTGAGGTTGTTGTAGCGGTTGACGTCAATGTCGATGTCATTGTTGTCCCAGTCGCAATCGCCCCACAGCGAGGCGACAATTGCCACGCCGGTACCGAAGGCCAGGCCGGCCACCAGCGCGGAACCGGGGTAGTACATGGGCGGCGGCGGGTAATACACCGGGGGCGAGGCAGGGTAGGCCCAGGTGCCATAGGTGGTGGTCGGGTTATAGCTAGGCACATACACCACTTGCGGGTCGGCCGGCTCGATGACGATGGTGGTGGGCGGGCTGCTGGCCGCTGCCCCTTGGGTGCTACTGCCGCTGGCGGCTGGCGCAGGTGCGGTCTGCACGGTTACGTTCTGGTACTGGCTGCTCTGCAGATTGCCGGCAGCCTGCGCCTGGTGGCGCAAACGCTGCACGCTGCCCATGACATCATCGGGCTGAGCGAGGAAAGCATCGCCCAGGCGCTGCACCCAGACCGGGTCCTGGCCAAGCGTTGCCAGCACCTGCGGAAAGGCCACCAGTGCCTGTACGCTAGGGTCCCAGGGCTGCTTGGCCACTTGCCTGACTGCATCGTCACCGGTGGCCTTGGGGTTGGCCTTGGACCAGGTCACGGCCTCATTGACCTGCCCCGGATAGGTTGACGCCATCAGCACCTGAGCCAGCAACTGATCAGGGTACAAGGCAATGGGGGCCAGCATCTGGTCCAGTTGCTCCTGGGAGAACACCGGGTCCTTGGCCACGGGCGTGGCAGCGGATGGCGCCGGATCCGGCGCGGGCACGTCTGCGGCCAACACCAGGCCAGGGGCAGCGCTCAGGCAAAGCAGTGCCGACAGGACAGCAAACAATGGCATGCGCATCGCTTATCCCCATGAGGTCAGACCGCGTGGGTTAAGGGTAGCAATGGCAGTGCTTTTGACCAGACGAGGGGACGCTAACTTTTCGCGCTTCAACGGTGGGATGGTTGATGCATTTGAGTCTATAGGTGGGCTTCGCCGGAACCGTCGATAGTCACTATCGAGCGGGGCAATTTCTAACGAACGCTGTGGCCGCATAACCTAGCGCCATCCCCACGCTGCTTCCTAGACTGCCCTGGAGCTAACCAATGAATACCTTGGCCCGCCAGCTGTCCGCCACCCTTGTCGTTTTTGCCATCGCCGTGATCAGCGGCTGTGCCAGCCACCCTGAACTGCGCCCGTACACCGCCGAGGAAACCCGCCAGTTGCAACTGGAAGCCTTACAGCGCCGCGGCCTGTCGCTGGACAATTACGAGCAGCAACGGCGGGTCATCCTGCGTGCCGGTAACCTGCCTGTCGTGACCGAGGCTGCCGACGCTGAACCTTCGACCAAAGGCTGAACGGGCTAACCGGCGGTTCCCTCCCTCCACTTGCGCAGGTATCCTCTACCGCTCAACCGCAAGCCTTCCAGGACGGAGACCATGATCAGGCCCCTTCTGTTGCTGAGTGCTGCACTGCTTTTAAGCCCCGCGTCGCAAGCCCAGCAGATGAAACGCCAACTGGGCGATTTCGACTTCACACTCGGCACCACCCCCTCACGCAGTATGGCGCAAGGGCTTATCTCACCCAGTGCCGTTGGCGCATTCCATGGCGGGCTCGACCTCAGCCACCCCAGTGGCTGGTACCTGGGCCAGTACGCCCCAAGCATGGGCGTCACCCCCGACTCGACCCTGCGCCTGGACAGCTACCTGGGCTACAAGCACCATTTCGACAGCAGCCTGGGCTATGAGGTAGGGTTGATCCATTACAGTCAGCCCAATATCGCAGGCCCCGACAGCTACGCCCTGTATGGGGGGATTTCGGTGCTGGGCAGCCGCTTCGGCGGGGCGCTGCGCGACAACCCCGACAACCGCACGGGCACGCTGTTCGCCGACTTCGGCCATCTGCCGATGTTCGACGTCGACTTCACCGTCAAGCTCGCCCACCACCGCCTGGGCACGCCGTTCACCATTGGCGATGGCAGCCAGGTGAATACCTTTTCCGATTGGTCACTGGAGCTGTCGCGGCCCTGGCTGGGCATCGACCTGAACCTGATCTACAGCAACTCCAGCCTGAGTGGCGCGAGCTGCGATGCCTATTCGGGCATCAATACCTATTGCGACAGCGTGGTCACACTCAAGGCCCAGCGCAGCTTTTTTTAACGGCGCGGCGCCAGCGCCAGGGCAATGCCGCCCAACACCACCACACAGGCGATCAACAAACGCAACGACACCGGTTCGCCAATCAGGGCAACCCCGCCCAGGGCGGCAATCACCGGCACACTCAGTTGCAGGGTAGCCGCCTGTTGCGCACTGATCTGCCTGACCACGCCATACCAAACGGCATAGCCTGCGCCAGAAGCCAGCACACCGGAACCCAAGGCATACAACAAGCCAAGTGGCGTGAGGTGCGGGCCGGCACCCAGCAACAGCATCGGTAGCAGCAGCACCAGGCACGGCAAGCTGCGGGCAAAATTGCCGGCAGTGTCGGCCAGCGGCCTGGGCGAGCCTTTGCCCAGTAGCGTATACACCCCCCAGGCCACACCGGACAGGGCCATCAGCAAGGCACTGGCCAACGGCGGCGCCGAGACGCCAGGCAACAACAGCACCAGCAGGCCGGCAAAGGCAATCAGCATGCCCAGCAGCATGCGTACAGTGATGTGTTCGCCCCTGTACCACGCAAAGCCGAACATGGTGATCTGCACGGCACCGAACAGCAACAACGCCCCTGCACCTGCGCCCAGTTGCAGGTACGCCGCAGAAAACAGGAACGCGTACAGGAACAGGGCCAGGCCGCCCCACCAACTGCCGCCCATGGCCTGCACCGGCTTGCGCAGGCGAATCAGCAACAGCAGAAACAGCGCACCACTGGCCAGACGTACCACGGTGAAGGATACCGGGTCGATCGCCCCGTCCTTCAGCGCCAGCCGGCAGAACACCGAGTTGGCGGCAAACGCCACCAGGCTGAAAAGGGCAGGCCAAAGCCAGGCGCTGGTCTTGCGGTCAGTAAGCGTGGTCGTGCCTGTACTCATGGTGTGGTCACCTCTGAGTGGGATTGTTGTTATAGCGGCATTTAGTCAGGACCGGCACCGATATACAAGGAAGAATCCACCGTGGAGGATGGCACCGGCTACGCCGGTGTTCGCGGGTAAAGCCGGTCCTACGGGCGACCGCGCTGGCTTTTCAGGTTTTGAGCAAGACAGTTGCTTCCACCGGTACAGCGCGTACCTAAAACTTTCGCGATCCTATGCATGGCCCCGCCCACACACCAATTCGCTCTGCGGGCTGTCTGAAACCTGACTAAACGTAGACATACGCCCCCCTACTGCTGCAATAGAGTAATCAGACACGCAGACCACTACGACATTAATCAGAGCGCCAACTGGTAGACTCCCTCTTACTACGAATTCTTTTGAGAGCATGTGAAACAGTATCTGCAACCCTAACAACAGCTGAATGCGTCGGCTGAATTTTACTATCCTTAAGCGCTCTCCGCACATTAATCCCTGCAGCCATAGCATCGATCGTAATGGTTCGCAGCTCACGAGACTTCTCTAGATCCAAACCCAAAAAAACATGCCTACTCTCAGCATTGAAGCTCCTAAGTTCTTCAATATCGGTGTTATCAAGCTTCTGGCGCCTATAGATCCAGGAGTCCGAAGCCACCGTGCCTTTTCCTGCTCTCATACCAGCCATCGAGGATGACTTTACCTGACCAGAGCTTGATGCCTGACCACGCTGCAGGCTGCCTTGTACGGGTGCGCCTGAGGTGTTCCAACCCGGCTGCCCATTCAATATGTCTTGCACTGTTTCATCCATGAGCGATGACGACATGTAATAGCCTTCGCTACTACGTCTTGGCCTTTTTTCAACCCTCCCCGACACAATGCGATTCATCTTCGCCTCTGACTTGAGCCCGGGCAGGCTGTTTGACCTCAATCTTGGTGAATGCCCATCGGGGTCACTGAAGTTGACCGGGTCGTCCATACAGTAGGCATAACAGTTCAATCCACCTGCGCCAAAGGGGCTGAAACTGTCCGGACTGTGAAAACGCATCAAGGCAGGGTTATAGCTGCGATAGCCATTACCGAGTAAATACTGGCTGTTCACCAGCAAGTGACCATTGAATGCTGGCCGGTGCGGAGGAATGTCATGGGGGGTGTGATAGCCATAAGCATTGTAGGCAACCGACTCCCCCTGCGCCTGAGACTTGACCACGACCACGGTCTGCACTCCGTCTGTAGCCAATAACGCCGTGCGTGTAGATTCTTGCTCTAGCCGCGTTTCGGCTACTATCTCTGGTTGCGCTCTAACGCACACCATGGCTGATGTACCCGATAAAGCTGTATGAACTTTACCCTGTTGCAAGAAAAAGTGCGTAGTTTTGTCAGAGTCGACCATCTGTTAGCTCCCGCATGTCGCTCTGAATCTTAGGCGCTGATGGAGATAAAACAACTGGTAAAACTAACAGGGCACTGCCTTATGGCACCGGCTACGCCGGTGTTCGCGGGTAAACCCGCACCTACGGGCGACCGCGCCGGCTTTTCAGGTTTTGAGCAAGACGGCGGCTACTGCTTCGATCTCCACCAGCATGCCGTCCAGCGCCAGCCGGGGCACCGGTATCAGCGTGCAGGTCGGTTTCATGTGCGCCCCCCAGGCCCTGTCGGCCTCGGCCACCCATTGGTGCAGGCGCGCTTCGGAGTGCTCGACAATCAGCAGGGTCAGCTTGAACACCTGGGCCAGGCTGGCACCTTTCGACGCCAGGGCCCGCTCCAGGTTGGCCAGCGCCTGCCGGGCCTGTTCGGCGAACACGGGTGACAACTGGCCCTGGCTATCCTCCCCACCCTGACCGGCGATGAACAGCAGACGGCTGTCAGCGCGCACTTCGGCGACATGGGAGTAGGCGTTGCCACTGGGGTCGTAGAGGCCTTCGGGGTTGCTTAGCTGGAATGCGCTTGATGAGGTCACGACAAGCCCTTGCTCGGTTGGAAGAGCGCCGGAGTATCAGACCTTAAGCTAACTCGAGGTCAAGCACGAAGTAGGGCATTTCGTACAAAACACCGTCATGTCGGAACCACGCGTGTGTTTGCGCAGTGGCTGTCAGGCCGTAGGCTCTGTACGAAAAGTCTTGAGACGCAGGTCAGGCAAGGCGAAAACAGCCGAGGAACGGCCGGGGTCGCGCCCGACTGTACTGGAGTACATGAGCATTCCGAGGCTGTTTTCAACGCAGCATGAACAAGTATCAAGGCTTTTCGTACAGAGCCTAGTGTGGTGTTTTGCAAATACGGCCAATAACTCGCGAGCGATTTTTGCGCTCAGGCAAGGCGTCGCGACGAGTCGTAGCCCAGCTACGGCGAGGAGCGACAACGCCGCATGAGCGCAAAAAGCGCCGCGAGTTATGGTCGTTATTTGTGAAACACCACACTAGATTGCAAAGCCAGGCATGGAGGCCTTTAACCAACAAGGAAAAACCGATGAGCAAATTTGATTTTCAGCTGGCCTATACCATCAAGCCGCACAGCGCTCCACGCGATGAAACCGATGCGGCACAGGCACGTCTGCACCTGCGGGAAAAGCTCGGCCTGGACACCGTCGAGCACATTGAAACCACGCTGCTTGGCATGATCACGCTCAATGGCACCACCCTCGCTGACCGCAAGCGGGAAGCTGAAAAGCTGGTCCGCGATTACATCCATGACGCGCTCAAGGAACTGCGCGTACTGTCCACCGTGAAGTTCTACGGCTGCCTGATGGTGGACGGGCTGGGGCCACCCATGCGTTTCGACATCCTGCCCAAATGACCCTCGACGGCCTCGGGCGCCCCCGCGCCCGAGGCCGCAAACCGTCATTTTTCCTGCAGCACCGCCCTGCCCTTCACCGCCCGCGGCCCGCGCCAGGCCCAGAACAGCAAACCGGGGAAGGGTGCGTAGACCACGAAGACGATCCACAGCATCTTGCGCTCGGCGCGCCGTTCACTGCCGATGATGTGCCAGATGGCCCAGATCTCCAGCAGAATGACCAAGGCTGCGATGATGATCCAGATCGTACCGATTTCCATGAGCGCTCTCCCAATGGCATGTATTGGATTGGGTTGCTGCAAGCGCTGAGGGTTCAGATTGATTTGACTCACCGCGCCTCTTTGCAGGCGCGGCGAAAAGGCCTTATTGCCGTGGTGCATTCTCCAGCGCAGCCTTCAACGCCGCTGCATCGGTGAACGCCCGCTGGCTGACCAGCACGCCCTGCTGCAGTTGTAACCACTGCACCTGGCCCTCCTGCCCGGGGTAACGGCTGGCCACTCGCCCATCACGGTCGAGCAGCACCCGGTAGCTGTAATCGCGCATGGCCGGGACAGCGAAGAGTTTGCTGATCAGCGCAGGCATGCGCTGAATGTCGGCCACGAATACAGCGGCGCGTGCTTCCAGGTAGCCCTTGGGCTGCTCGTCCAGTGCCGCCTTGACCAGCTTGGCACCGTCCATATCGCGCGCCACCAGCAGTATCTGCGTGTCGGCAGCAAGGCTGTAGGCCTGGTCGTACTGGTCGAGCAGTGTGAACGGGGCAAGCTTGTCGCCCTGCTCCAGGGCGTTGGCCAGCAACGGCAACAGGCTGAGCATCACTACAGCGGCATATCTCATCAGGGGCATCCTCAATGACGGGAGGTCAGCATAGCGGTAAAGCGCCAGGACAGGCAGGTTTGCCTGAACACGACCTGTAATACGACACAGCCACCGGGGAGATTGTCTTTCCTCCGGGCACCGTCCACACTCTGCGGGCCAGCCAGGAAGCGGAGTTCAGAGTGCCCACGCCACGCCAGTTCAGCCAAAAGACCAGCACCAGCAACATGCTACGGCTCAAAACAAGCAGCGCCAATGCCCAGGCGCCCTATCGGGTCGATTTTATCCTGCTCGAACACTTCTCGATGGCCAGTTTCACGGTGGCCATGGACGTACTGGTCACGGCCAACCTGCTACGTGCCGACAGCTTCCGGTTCACCCCGCTGTCGCTGGACGGCGACCGGGTGCTCAGCGACCTGGGGCTGGAACTGGTGGCCACCGAGCTGTCCGCCGCGGCGCTGAAGGAGCTGGACCTGTTGGTGGTCTGTGGCGGCTTGCGCACACCACTCAAGTACCCGGAACTCGATCGCCTGCTGGACGATTGCGCGGCCCACGGCATGGCCTTGGGCGGCTTGTGGAACGGCGCCTGGTTCCTTGGCCGTGCCGGGGTGCTGGACGACTACGGTTGCAGCATCCACCCCGAGCAACGTGCCAGCCTGTCGGAGCGCAGCCCGCAAACCCGCATCACCCCGGCCAGCTTTACCCTCGACCGTGACCGCCTCAGCGCCGCCAGCCCCAATGGCGCCATGGAGCTGATGCTGGGCCTGGTACGCCGGCTGTATGGTGATGGCCTGGCCGAAGGTGTCGAGGAAATCCTGTCATTCTCCGGTGCGCGCTACCGCCAGGTGGGTCCTGGGGCGAAGAAGTCCATGAGCCTGCACCTGCGCACCATTGTCGAGCTGATGGAGAACAACCTGGAGGAAACCCTCAGCCTCGACCAGCTGGCCGCCTACAGCGGGCGCTCGCGGCGGCAGATCGACCGCCTGTTCCAGGCCCAGCTGGGCACGTCGCCCCGGCGCTATTACATGGAGCTGCGCATCACCAAGAGCCGCCGGCTGCTGCAGTATTCCGACCTGTCGGTGATGGAAGTGGCAGTGGCCTGCGGGTTTGTCTCGGTGTCGCACTTCAGCAAGTGCTATGCGGCGTATTTCGGCTACCCGCCGTCGCGCGAGCAACGGCTGGGCGAGTGACCGAGGCCCTTTGAGCCAGCCCAGGCGCTCGAGCAATCTCAGGTACGAGGCTCGAGCTGGATATACCGCAACACCGCATCACAGATCATGGCTTTGTGGCGCAGCTTTATTTGCTCATCAGACAGGTCGATCTGGAAGATCTCGCCAAACGTATGGCGGTTCGACACCCGGTAGAAGCAGAACGAGCTCATCAGCATGTGCAGGTCGATGACCTCGATGCCGGCGCGGAACACGCCTTCCTGAACGCCACGGCGCAGGGTGTTGCCCAGGGCCTCCAGCACCAGGCTGCTCATTTCGCGAATGGCCGGCGACTGCTTGACGTACTCGCCATAGTGGATGTTTTCGGTGCAGATGATGCGCACGAAATCGACGTTGCGGTCATGGTGATCGAAGGTGAACTCCACCAGCCGGCGGATCGCCTGCTCAGCCGGTAACGACTCCAGGTCCAGGCTCTGTTCGGTCTTGCGGATATCCCCGTACAACTTCACCAGGCACTCGCAATACAGCTGCTCCTTGCTGCCGAAGTAGTAGTAGATCATGCGCTTGGAAGTGGCGGTGCGTTCGGCGATGGCGTCGACGCGGGCGCCGGCCAGCCCTTGCTGAACGAACTCGTTGATGGCGGCCTGGAGGATGTCCTCGCGTGTTTTCTCAGGGTTGTTCTTGCGCGTTTTGCGCACCCCTTCGGTTTCAGGCTGGCCGAGGCCGACTACGGAATCACTCATACCCACTCACAGGCTGTTTATTGGAATGCCGGGATTATCCGTTAGCGCGGCCATGCAGGGAAGCACGCTGTTGGTCGGGTAGCCATGATGCCTTGGGCTCGAGCAGCGCGGTCAGCCTGCAGGCACTGATCATCAGCCAGGCGCACAGTCAGTTACGCTGGGCAGTCGCGGGCGCCGGCGCGGGCGTCAGGCGCAGCACGCGGTTACGCCCACCTTCAGCGAGCAGATAACCCCCGATACCATCGGCGATGATCGCCTGCGGAGCCTTGAGGAAAGTCAGCACCGTTTGCTGGCTGCCATCGGCATCGATGCGCAGCAGGCGCGCACGGTGTGTGTTGTCCTCGCTGATCCATAAGCCACGTTGATCACAATACAAGAATGTAGGGTTATGCAGACCGTCGACCACCACTGGGTCGCTGCCATCGTCGGACAGGGAGCGGACCCTGCCATTGGCCTTTTCGGTGTATAGCAGGCGGCCGTCGCTGCAGCGGGTCAGGCCTTCGGTTTCGGTCAGGCCGGACCGCAGTACATCCAGCTGCCCGCTGCTCCAGTCATAGCGCATCAGGCGACCATTGCCCTTGCGGTCTTCGATGGCATAAAGATAGTTGCCTTCGTTCCAGAGGCCTTGCACGCTCTCGCCGTCGAACAGCTGGGTGACCTGGCCATCGCGGGACAGGCTGACAGGTGCCAGGCCACCTTCCTGGCTGAACACCCAGCCGCCCTGCGCCGCGACCATACCGTCGGGCTTGGACAGGTTATCGATCAGCACGACGCGCTCGCCCGTAGCCGTGATCTTGAGGATGCTGCCCCGGCCGTCATCCAGTTCACGGCTGACCAGCAGGCTGCCATCCGTTTGCGGTAACAGCGAGGCGGCTTTGGTTACGTCGCGATGCAACACCTCAACATCCCAGCCGGTAGCGGCCTGAACCGGGTAGAAACTTTGCCACGCGAAGAAGCCCAAGGTGGCCGCGAGCAGGCCGGAGGTGGCAGTCAAGGCGATGCGGGCGCTGCGCTTGCGCAGGATGTGCGGCATGAAGGGGGCTCCTCGGAATCGTTGCGGATCCTAGCAAGCGAATGTGAAAAAAATGTCGAAAGCTGCACAAACGGGTGCTGCAGGACCCGCCGATCTCAGCCCATGGCGCCTCCAACAACGATAGGCACCCCGCTACTAAAAACAAAAGGATATAAAAATAACTAAACAATCTAACAAACTGGAATATATAAATTGAAAGCCAAACGCCACCTCCTTAGTCTGGGCAGATCGCCTCTCACCCGATTCAAGGAGCAATGCCTATGCCCAAACATGCCTTCTCACCATTACGCCGTCTGCTGATCGGCGGTTTAATGGCCAGCGTCGCCAGCGCCCTGCTGCCCTGGTCCGAAGCCATTGCCGACGACGCCAGGACACTGCGCATCGGCTACCAGAAATTCAACAGCATCAACATCCTCAAAGGCAGCGGCGCCCTGGAGAAGGCCCTGGCACCGCAAGGTGTGAAGGTCAGCTGGCATGAGTTCGCCGCCGGCCCCCAGCTCCTGGAGGCACTGAGCACCGGCGCCATCGACCTCGGCCACGCAGCCGATGCCCCCTCGGTGTTCGCCCAGGCCGCAGGCAAGCCCGTGGTCTACCTGGCCGCCGAACAACCCTACCCACGTGGCATCGGCCTGGTCGTGCGCGAGCAGGACCACCTGGCCAGCGTGCAGGACCTGAAAGGCAAGCGCGTGGCCACCGGCCGCGGATGGAATGCCCAGTACCTGCTGGCCGTCGCCCTGCAGCAGGCTGGGCTCAGTTACAAGGACATTACCCCCGCCTACGTCAACAATGCCGCCGATGCCGTGGCCGCCCTGCAATCGGGCAGCGTGCAGGCCGTAACCCTTTGGGACCCGTTCCTCGCCGCCGCAGAAAGCCAGCCAGGGCTGAAGAACCTGCGCGACGGCAGCGGCCTGTCCAACAACCGCACCTTCTACCTGTCCACAGCCAGCTTTGCCGACCAGCACCGTGCTCTGCTGAAAACCTTCTTTGCCGAGCTGGGCAAGGTCAGCCAGTGGGCCAACGCCAAGCCTGCCGAAGTGGCCGCGCTGCTGGCACCGCAGCTGGGGATCAGCACCCAGGTGCTGGAAGTGGCCAGCGAACGGCGCAACTACAACGCCGTCGCTATCACCCCGCAGATCGTTGCCGAACAACAGAAGCTGGCGGACACCTTCCAGGGCCTGGGCCTGATTCCACGCAAGCTACAGGTGGCCGAAGCGGTCTACCCGGCTTCCGTGTTGCCTTGAACGGAGCGCGCTGACCATGCCTCGCCCGATCCGCTTCAACGCCTTCAGCATGAACGCTGCCAGCCACCAGTCCCCTGGGCTGTGGCGCCATCCGCGCAACACCAGTGTGGCGTTCAACCGCCTGAGTTACTGGACCGACCTGGCCCGCCTGCTCGAGCGCGGCCTGTTCGACGCCCTGTTCATCGCCGATGTGCTGGGTATCTACGACGTCTATCAAGGCAGCCCGCAAGCCGCCCTGCGCGGTGGCGTGCAGGTGCCGGTCAATGATCCGCTGCTGCTGGTGCCGGCAATGGCCGGGGTGACCGAGCACCTGGGTTTCGGTGTCACCTTTTCGCTGACCTACGAACACCCCTACCCCTTCGCCCGGCGCATGTCCACGCTCGACCACCTGAGCAATGGCCGGGTCGGCTGGAACATCGTCACCGGGTATCTGGACAGCGCTGCGCGCAACCTCGGCCTGGCGCATCAACTGGGCCACGACCAACGCTATGACCTGGCCGAGGAATACCTGCAGGTGCTGTACAAGCTGTGGGAGAAAAGCTGGGACGACGACGCTGTGCTGCTGGAGCGTGAAAGCGGGCGCTATATCGAACCCTCGCGGGTACACCCGATCAACCATGTGGGCGAGCACTTCCAGGTGCCCGGCATGCACCTTTGCCAGCCGTCGCCGCAACGCACCCCGGTGTTGTTCCAGGCCGGTGCGTCGGCACGCGGCCAGCAGTTTGCCGCACGGCATGCCGAATGCGTGTTTATCAGCGGGCCGACGCCGACGGTGCTGCGCCGCTACGCCGACGGCATCCGCCAGGCCTGCGAAGCGGCCGGGCGTGGCCGTGACGAAGTGCTGATCTACGCCCAGGCGCTGTTGATTGTCGCCCCCACGCGGGAAGAAGCCGAGGCCCGCTTTAACGACTATCGCCGCTATGTCGACCTGGACGCTGCCCTGGCGCTGCTGTCAGGCTGGACCGGTATCGACTTCGCCGGCCTCGACCCCGATGCACCGATCGAGTACGTCGAGAACGATGCTGGCCGTGCTGCCCTGGCAGCCTTTACCGCCGCCGACCCCACTCGCCGCTGGACCGTACGCGAAGCCGCCGAGTTCGTTGGCCTGGGCGGTCGCGGCCCCGTGCTGATCGGCGCTGCCAGCGAGGTGGCCGACCAGCTGGAAACCTGGCTGGACCATACCGGCATCGACGGTTTCAACCTGACCTACGCCGTGCAACCGGACGACCTGGCCAATGTGGTCGACCTGCTGGTGCCCGAGCTGCAACGGCGCGGCCGCTACCCGCTGAGCTACACCGAGGGCCCCCTGCGCCACAAGCTGTTCGGCCGCGGCGGCCAGCTGCCCGAACGGCACGTTGGGCGCCAGGTCAGCATTCAGCGATCAAATACCGGGTATTCCAACATTTAATTTGTGGATGCCACGCACTCGACCCTATTCTGTGGCCACATCCCCTGCGCCGCACCGGCCGGTGCGGTTCAAGGCATGGGGAGAGAACAACAAGTCGAGATCGTCCATGTCGAACCATTCGTACTTCGCCCCCCACGGTGGGCACCCGGCTCAAACCGAGCTGCTGACTGACCGTGCCATGTTCACCGAAGCCTATGCCGTCATCCCTAAAGGCGTGATGCGTGACATCGTCACCAGCCACCTGCCCTTTTGGGACAAGATGCGCATGTGGGTCATCGCCCGCCCGCTGACCGGTTTTGCCGAAACGTTCTCCCAGTACATCGTCGAACTGGCCCCGGAAGGCGGCAGCGAGCGCCCTGAGCTGGACGCCGATGCGGAAGCCGTGGTGTTCATCGTCGAAGGCGAACTGGACATCACCGTCGAAGGCAAACACCACACCCTGGTACCTGGCGGCTACGCCTTCCTGGCCCCGGGCGCCGAGTGGAGCCTGCGTAACAACAGCAAGTCCAACGTCACCTTCCACTGGCTGCGCAAGCACTACCAGAAGGTTGAAGGCCTGGACGTACCGGAATCCTTCGTCACCCACCGCGACAACGCCACCGTCATCGAGATGCCGGGCACCGAAGGCCGCTGGAAAACCACCCGCTTTGTCGACATGGCCGACATGCGCCACGACATGCACGTGAACATCGTCACCTTCCAGCCCGGCGGTGTGATTCCGTTCGCAGAAACCCACGTGATGGAACACGGCCTGTACGTGCTGGAAGGCAAGGCAGTTTACCGCCTGAACCAGGACTGGGTCGAAGTGGAAGCCGGCGACTTCATGTGGCTGCGTGCCTTCTGCCCGCAAGCCTGCTACGCCGGCGGCCCAGGCAACTTCAGCTACCTGCTGTACAAGGACGTGAACCGTCACGTACACCTGACACTGAACCCTAAGCGCTAAGCCCAGGCTGATGCCCGCAAGCCCGCCAACCTGGCGGGCTTTCTGTTTGCCGCGCATACTGAAATACCCACCCCTGCAGGGTACCGGCCATGAACCGCTGCCTGCTGCTCGCGGCCTTGCTGCTGTGCGCCTCTGCCCTGGCCACCGATGACTGGCACCTGGCCTACGACCGCGAAGGCATTCGCGTGTACCTGAAAGATGCAGGCGACTCGCCCTACCAGCAATTTCGTGGTGTCAGCACCATGAAAGCCAGCCTGCGCAC
The DNA here is from genome assembly GCF_036961695.1 of Pseudomonas sp. CGJS7. Lineage (NCBI taxonomy): Bacteria > Pseudomonadati > Pseudomonadota > Gammaproteobacteria > Pseudomonadales > Pseudomonadaceae > Pseudomonas > Pseudomonas sp. CGJS7. Next base: position 21,653 of record NZ_JBAMDI010000105.1, read on the forward strand.
GCTCACTGACCTGCAGGATAACCTGCGGGTGGCCTGCAAGTGGCTGTACGCCTGTGACCAGATGCGGCTGCTGGATGTGGAGGGTGACAACACCTGGGTGTACCTGACCACCCAGCTGCCTTGGCCGGCGAGGCCGCGGGACATCGTGCTGAAAGTGACCAGCGAACGCCTGGTCGACGGTACCCTGGTGCGCCACCTGAGCGCCGATCCCGACAGGATCCCCAAGGTTGACGGCCTGATCCGGGTAGAGCACCTGAGTGGTGTGTGGCAGATGAAACCGCTGGGTGACCGGGTGACCGAGGTGACCTACCAGTTGCAGGCCGCCCCTGCCGGAGATGTGCCGGGGTGGCTGGCCAACCGGTTTGTGGTGGATACGCCGGTGGTGACGTTGCGTACGTTGCGAGCGGTGGCTGAGCGCCAACCTTGAAGTGCCGGCAGGCCGCAGACCGACTGCAGCAGGGTCAGCAGCTTTTTATGCAATACCCCTCTCTGGCTCAGCGGTCACATCTTATAGGTCGACAGCAGGATGCTGGTCTCGGTGTTCTCGATATGCGGGATCGAGCGGATGGCGTTCAGCGCCCGGTCGAACGCTTCGAGGGTGTCGGCGCGCAACTCTGCCATCAGGTCCCAGCGGCCATTGGTGGTGTGGATGGCCACCACATTGGGATGCCCGCGCAACGCGTGCTTGACCTCTGCGGCATGGTGGCCGCTGATGCCGATGCTGGTGATTGCCCGCACCCCCTGGTCCAGCGCATCGGAGCGCAAACGTACCGTGTAACCGATGATCACACCCTGCTCTTCAAGCCGGGTGATGCGGTTATGCACCGTTGCCCTGGCCACCTTCAGCTTTTTTGCCAGGGTCAGCACCGGGGTACGTGCGTTGTCCCGCAACAGTGCAATCAGTTCCCGATCGATCGTGTCCATAAGCCTGCCAAATAATCAGATTGCTACGTTGGGTTGGCAGATTGTCCAGAAGCCTGACGAAACTGACAACCTGTATGCTTCCGATTGGCGCAACCTGTCATCAAAATGTTCATGCGGCTTCACTTCGATAATCTCAAGCGCTTACCCCGCACTGCTGGGCAAGCGCACAATAACAAGGTGCAAGAGCATGACGTATTTCATTGATGTTCCAACCATGTCGGACTTGGTGCATGACATTGGCGTAGCGCCGTTTATTGGCGAGCTTGCCGCTGCCCTGCGGGACGATTTCAAACGCTGGCAGGCGTTTGACAAGTCCGCGCGCGTTGCCAGCCACTCGGAAGTGGGCGTGATCGAACTGATGCCGGTCGCCGACAAAAGCCGCTATGCCTTCAAATACGTCAACGGCCACCCGGCCAATACTGCACGCAACCTGCATACGGTGATGGCCTTCGGTGTACTGGCCGATGTCGACTCCGGTTACCCGGTGCTGCTGTCCGAACTGACCATCGCCACCGCCCTGCGCACCGCAGCGACTTCGCTGATGGCAGCCCAGGCACTGGCCCGCCCGAACGCGCGCAAGATGGCGCTGATCGGCAACGGCGCGCAAAGCGAATTCCAGGCCCTGGCCTTCCACAAGCACCTGGGCATCGAAGAAATCGTCGCCTACGACACCGACCCGCTGGCCACCGCCAAGCTTATCGCCAACCTCAAGGAATACAGCGGCTTGACCATCCGCCGAGCCAGTTCGGTTGCCGAGGCGGTGAAAGGCGTGGACATCATCACCACGGTGACGGCCGACAAGGCCTACGCCACCATCATTACCCCCGACATGCTGGAGCCCGGTATGCACCTGAACGCCGTGGGTGGTGACTGCCCTGGCAAAACCGAGCTGCACGCCGATGTGCTGCGCAACGCGCGGGTGTTCGTCGAGTACGAGCCACAAACCCGTATCGAAGGTGAGATCCAGCAGCTGCCGGCGGACTTTCCGGTGGTCGACCTGTGGCGCGTGCTGCGCGGAGAAACCGAGGGCCGCCAAAGCGACAGCCAGGTCACTGTATTCGATTCGGTGGGCTTCGCCCTCGAAGACTACACCGTACTACGGTACGTACTACAGCAAGCCGAAAAGCGCGGGATGGGCACCAAGATCGACCTGGTGCCGTGGGTGGAGGACGACCCGAAAGACCTGTTCAGCCACACCCGAGGCCGCGCTGGCAAAAGCCGCATCCGACGGGTTGCCTGACATTGAATCGGTTTAGTCGAACGTGTGGGAGCAGGCATGCCCGCTAAGCAGGCTGCACGGTGCATGGCACGGGCTTAGCCCGTGCTCGCCGGAAAAGCCCACAGTGATCGCACTGGCGTTGGGTCGTGTGCAAGCGCATTTCCCACTGACCGTCAGATCCCACCGCCCGCCAGCAACTGCGTCATCACCTCAGCCAACGCCTTGACCATCACATCCGCCGTCGGCCGGTGCACGATGACGATCTCATAGCTGTCGACCTCCGGCAGCCCTTGCCCGGCCCCCAACACCCTGTGCTCGCCGGTGGCCGCCCTGGGCGGCAGCAGGCTGATACCCATGCCATCGGCGACCGCAGCCTGGATGCCACTGAGGCTGGAACTGGTAAAGCTGATGCGCCAGCGCCGCCCCATGCCTTCGATGGCGTTGATCATGTCCTCGCGGTACAGGCCGCGTGGCGGAAAGGTGACCAACGGGATCGGGTCCAGCTCGAAGGCAGGCGTGTGTGCGCTGTCGATCCACTGCAGACGCTCTGGCCAACAGGCCACACCCTCACGGCTGTTGCGCCGCTGCTTGAGCAGCACCAGGTCAAGTTCGCCATTGTCATAGGCCTGGCTCAGGTCACGGCACAAGCCGCTGGTCACTTCGAGCTTCACCTGTGGGTGCAGCCGGCTGAATGCCGACAGCGCATTGGTGGTACGCCCGCCCACGAAGTCCTCGGGCACACCAAGCCGTACCGTGGTGCCCACCATCGCCCCGGCCAGGGCTTCAAGCATCTGATCGTTCAGGGCCAGCATGTGCCGGGCATAGCCGAGCAAGGTCTGCCCGGCGTCGGTCGGCAGCACATCACGGTTGCCTCGCACCAGCAGGCGGTGGCCGACCATGTCTTCCAGGCGGCGTACTTTCTGGCTGATCGTCGACTGGGTCGAATGCAGCCGCGCGGCAGCGGTGGTGAAGCTGCCGCAGTCGGCCACCACGACAATGGCGCGCAGCAGGTCGAGGTCGAACAGAGCTCTATTCGATTTCACGCTGATAGACATCTAGATATTCAACGACTGAATGGCAAGTCTGCGTTCTATCACGGCTAGTCACCGAGGGCCACTCCTTCCCGCCGGGGATCGGCACCGCCTGACCAACCCTCGCCGCTGCGCTGGATGATCTGCATGCCGCTGGTCATGGTCATCGGTGTCACCTCATGCCCCCACGCTGCCAACTGGCGGATCAGCGCCGGGCTGCTCAGCCCTGCTTCCACTTCGGTGCCGGCATTGCGGCTGCCGAAGTTGGGCAGGTCGGCGGCCTGCTGCGGGTCGAGCCGCCAATCCAGCAGGCCGACCAGCGCCTTGTTCACGTAACCGATGATCTGCGAGCCGCCCGGCGAACCGAGGCTCGCGACAAACTCGCCCGTGGCACGCGAGAACACCAACGTCGGCGCCATGGCCGACAGCGGCCGTTTGCCCGGCTGCACCCGATTGGCCACCGGCTTGCCGTGCTCGTGGGGGATGAACGAGAAGTCGGTCAGCTGATTGTTGAGCAGGAAGCCCTTGACCATCAGGTGCGAGCCAAATGCGGCCTCCACCGAGGTGGTCATGGCCAGGGCCTGGCCGTTGTCATCCACCGCACTGAGGTGAGAGGTTGAGATGCGCAGTGGCGAGCGGTCGGGCGCAAGCGTCAGGTCCGCCCCTTGCGGCTGGCCCGGGCGGGCGCGCTTCATGCTGTGCTCGCCGATCAGCGCCGCGCGGCTGGCCAGGTAAGCAGAATCGGTCAGGGCCTTGACCGGGACGGGCACGTAGTCGCTGTCGGCCAGGTACTGAGCGCGGTCGGCGTAGGCCAGGCGTTCGGCCTCGGCAATCAGGTGCACGGCCAACGGCGGGGCTTCCAGGCGGGCCGGGGACGAGGTGGCCAGCGGTCGCAGCGCTGCCAGGTCGCGTTGCGGCGCGGTGCGCTGCACGGCTTCGAGCAGGCCCAAGGTTTGCAGGACGGTCACCCCACCCGATGAGGGCGGCGGCATGCCGCAGATCTGCCAGGCCTTGTAGGGACCGCACAACGGCTCGCGCTCCTTGGCCTGGTACCGCTGCAAGTCCTGCAACGACAGATACCCGGCATTGGCATGGCCACGCACCTTGGCGACGATGGCTTCGGCAATTTCACCGCTGTAGAACACCTCGGGCCCCTGTGCGGCGATCTGCTCGAAGGTCTGTGCCAACTCAGGGTTGCGCAGAATTGTACCCACGGCCAGCGGCCTGCCCTGTTCATCCAGGAAGTAACGAGCCATTGCGGGTGAGCGGGCAATGTAGGGGTCCCCGGCCAGTAGCGTGTGCAGGCGCTCGGAAACCGCGAAGCCGTTGCGTGCCAGGGCGATGGCCGGGGCGAACAGGTCGTGCCAGGGCAACTTGCCGTGCTGCTCGTGGGCCTGTTTCAGGGCACGCAGCACCCCGGGCACGCCCACCGAACGCCCACCGATCTGCGCCACCCGAAACGGCATGGGTGTGCCATCGGCTTGCAGGAACAGCTTTTCCGTCACCGCCGCAGGTGCTGCCTCACGCCCGTCGAATGCCTGCACGCGCTTGCCATCCCAATACAGGATGAACGCCCCGCCGCCGATCCCACTGGACTGCGGCTCGACCAGTGTCAGCACCATCTGCATGGCGATGGCGGCGTCAATCGCACTGCCGCCGGCACGCAACATCGCCCGCCCCGCTTCACTGGCCAGCGGGTTGGCTGCGGCGACCATGTGCCGGCTGGCGTGCACAGGCTGCAAACCGCTGCGGTAGCCGGAGGCCAGTTCCGGTGGCGCGGGCAATACCTGGTCGGCACCGGCCCAGTTACTGGTAACCAGCAGGCACAGAGCGCCGATCAGCGGGGTGGGATATTTCATCGTCATGCATCCTGCCATCACCTATTCAGCGAAGCACTGTCGGTCATACGCAGTCTCGACTTCAAGCCTTGGTGTAATTACCGGCAAGCCATTCGCTGACCAATGCAGCCCTTGCTCCCTGCATGAGTGCCAGGTTTGCGCAATGACGGATCAGGTCACTTCTTCGAACGGCAGCCCCACATAGTTCTCGGCAATGTTCACCAGCCCCGCCGGCGAGGTCAGGAAGTACTCGCGGTCAGCTTCCTGCATCTTCTGGTCCCAAGCGTCCTTGTGGCTACCGAAGTCATGCAGCAGTTGGGTCATGAACCAGCTGAAGCGCTCGCCCTTCCACACGCGGCGCAGGGCCAGCGGCGAGTATTGCGCAAGCAGGTCGACGCGCCCTTCGTGGTACACCTTGACCAGAATGCGGTACAGGTAGTTGACGTCCGAGGCCGCCAGGTTAAGGCCTTTGGCACCCGTAGGGGGGACGATGTGCGCCGCGTCACCCACCAGGAACAGGTGACCATACTGCATGGGTTCGACCACCAGGCTACGCAGTGGCGCAATGCTTTTTTCCAACGCGGGGCCTGTGACCAGGTCCGCCGCCACCTCGGCGGGCAAACGGGCTTTCAGTTCGTCCCAGAAACGCTCGTCAGACCACTCCTCGACCCGATCTTGCAAAGGTACCTGCAGGTAGTAGCGGCTGCGTGTTTGCGAGCGTTGGCTACACAACGCGAAACCGCGCGCATGGTGGGCGTAGATCAGCTCGTGATTGACCGGCGGTGTGTCCGACAGCAGGCCCAGCCAGCCAAACGGGTAAACCCGCTCATACTGTTTCAGCACGCCCTCCGGGATGCTCTGCCGCGAGATGCCGTGAAAGCCGTCGCAGCCGGCGATATAGTCGCAGTCAATCCGCTGCACCCGGCCATCCTTTTCGAACGTCAGGTAGGGCTTTTCGCCTTTCAATTCATGCGGCTGAACGTTGGCGGCTGAATAAATGATCGGCGCACCACTGGCTTCGCGGGCCTGCATCAGGTCACGGGTGACTTCGGTCTGGCCGTAGACCATCACCGTCTTGCCGCCGGTCAGGGCTTTGAGATCCAGACGCTGGCGGCGCCCGCCAACCAGCAGTTCGACCCCCTCGTGCACCAGGCCTTCACGGTCCATGCGCTCGGCCACGCCGGCCTCGCGCAGCAGGTCGACCGTGCCTTGCTCCAGCACCCCGGCGCGGATGCGGCCTATTACGTACTCGGCGGTCTGGCGTTCGACGATGATGTTATCGATACCGGCCTTGTGCAGCAGCTGGCCCAGCAGCAGGCCAGACGGACCTGCACCAATAATTGCAACCTGAGTTTTCATTGTTGTTGTCTCTGTTCGGACGATACCGGCCTGGGACTGGCAGCGGGGCGGCATCTGCTGTTAGGGTTTGCCATTGCATTTTTACTGGCAGAAAACGCCGTTTAAGTGTGCTATTCCATAAAAAACCTGCACTTTTACGAAAAGCGTTCGATTAACGGACAGGCCAACCCAGATGAAATCCACCCTCCCCGGCGTCCCGTTGTTCAAGCTGTATGGCGAAAATCAGGCCTGGCCCGGCACCGACCTGCTGCACTGCGAGTCGATCCCGGCACGCAGCCGCCTGCATCACTGGGAGATCAAGCCGCACCAGCATGCCGAGCTGTTCCAGCTGCTGTATGTACAGCGTGGCCAGGCCCAGGTGGAGATCGAGGGGGTGCGCAGTGCCATCGGCGAAGCGGCGATCCAGGTCGTGCCACCGATGACCGTGCATGGCTTTCGCTTCAGCGCCGATATCCAGGGCTATGTCCTGACCTTTGGTACTGCCCTTGTAGCGAACCTGGAACAGCGCCTGGGCGCGCCACTGACGGTGCTGGCACAGCCTGCGTGTTATCCGTTGGGCCATGACCGCGTGCACCTGCGCAGCCTGGTCGACACCTTGCAGCGGGAGTACCAAGGCAATGCCCCGGCACGCGCCGCGATGTTGGAAGCGTTGGTGACCGCGCTGATGGTGTGGATCAGCCGCCGTCAGCAGCAAGGGCAGGCACCGCGTAACCGTGATGAACGTGACCGCCTGTTGCTGGGGCAATACTTGCGCCTGGTCGAAGCGCATTACCGCGAGCATCTGTCGGTTGAAGACTTTGCCGCGCGGCTGAATATTCCGAGTTTGCAACTGAACCAGCTGTGCCGGGCACTGAGCGGTCAGACTGCATTGCAGGTGGTGCACCAGCGGTTGTTGCTGGAGGCGCGACGCAACCTTATTTACACGCGGATGAGCATTGGGCAGTTGTCGGATAGCCTGGGGTTTACCGACCCGACCTACTTCGCCCGGTGGTTCAAGCGCTTGAGTGGGCAAACGCCCAATGCGTATCGCAGATCAGGGTTGTCGGAATAATCCTTGGCGGCCTCTTCTTGACGTATACGTCAACCTGCCCTCAGGATATCCGCATACCCCACGCCGAGCCCGAGCATGAGCACTCAGACCTACAGCATCTCCGACCTGTCCCGCGAACTGGACATCACCACCCGCGCTATCCGCTTCTACGAAGAACAGGGCCTGCTCAGCCCTGAGCGTCGCGGGCTGGAACGTATCTACTCACCGCGCGACAAGGTCAGCCTGAAGCTCATCCTGCGCGGCAAGCGCATCGGCTTTTCCCTGGCCGAGTGCCGCGAGTTGATCGAACTGTACGACCCCACCAGCGGCAACCTCAAACAGCTCAACAGCATGCTGGCGAAGATTGCCGAGCGCCGCGCCCAGCTGGAGCAGCAGATGCTGGACATCCACCAGATGCAACTGGAACTGGACACCGCCCAGGAACGCTGCGAACAAGCCCTGGCCGCCACCCTGAACAACAAAGACAACCGCTGAACGCCACAGGAAACCCGCCATGTCCTTGCCCAAACACGTCCGCCTGGTTGAAGTCGGCCCACGCGACGGCCTACAGAACGAAGCCCAGCCCATCAGCGTCGCCGACAAGGTACGCCTGGTCAACGACCTCACCGAAGCGGGCCTGGCCTATATAGAAGTGGGCAGTTTCGTGTCCCCCAAGTGGGTGCCACAGATGGCCGGCTCTGCCGAGGTGTTCGCCGGCATCCAGCAGCGCCCCGGTGTGACGTATGCCGCACTGGCGCCGAACCTGCGCGGTTTCGAGGACGCCCTGGCTGCCGGGGTCAAGGAAGTAGCGGTGTTTGCTGCCGCCTCCGAAGCGTTCTCGCAACGCAACATCAATTGCTCGATCAGCGAAAGCCTCAAGCGCTTCGAACCCATCATGGACGCTGCGCGCAGCCACGGCGTGCGCGTGCGCGGGTATGTGTCATGTGTGCTTGGCTGCCCTTACGAGGGCAAGGTCAGCGCCGAGCAGGTGGCCCCGGTGGCCCGCGCCCTGCACGACATGGGCTGCTACGAGGTCTCGCTGGGTGACACCATTGGCACCGGCACCGCAGGCGACACCCGACGCCTGTTCGAGGTGGTGTCGGCCCAGGTACCGCGCGAGCAGTTGGCCGGACACTTCCATGACACTTACGGCCAGGCCTTGGCCAACGTCTATGCCAGCCTGCTCGAAGGCATCAGCGTATTCGACAGCTCGGTAGCCGGGCTGGGCGGCTGCCCTTACGCCAAGGGTGCTACCGGCAATATCGCCAGCGAAGACGTTGTGTACCTGCTGCAGGGGCTTGGCATTGAAACCGGCATCGACCTGGGCCGGCTGATAGCCGCCGGCCAGCGCATCAGCGACGTGCTGGGCCGCGACAACGGGTCGCGGGTAGCACGGGCGTGCAGCGCACGATAGGTCACACGGGTGTCACATTGGTGTGGGTGAAGTGTTACCTCCCGCACATTTCACAGCAAAAAATCGGGTAACAGGGAAACAAATCGGCAGAATTTCAGGCTGGGTGGTGTCGACCAATATTCTTAACTCATTGATTTTAAAGGGTTTCCAAAAGTTGGCACGCACCCTGCTATATCTCTGGTACAACAACAAAAAAAACGCGATACCCAATAAAAACAACAGGTAACGGCTCTGACATAACAAGAACAACACGGCAGAGGCGTAGCAAGCAGATTTTTTTGGAGTCGACACGCTTTTCAGGGGTTCGCCCCGCGGTCTGGCACAGAACAATAAAACTACCTCAAGGTAGCGGCAGCCAGGTTCGGATCAGCAATGATGAAAGCAGGTCAGCGCTCAAAAAAATACGTTTGCTCTTGACCCCGCATGGGGGTCGCCCGCAACACCAGGACAAGCCGACAAAAACAACAAAAGGCCGGTCCCAATAATAAAAAAAGAGCAGGCAACAACGCTTTGAGGGGAGCTTCGGCTCCCCTCAGTGCTTCCTGCCCTCTTCCTCCTTCTGCTTCTCCTCATCCTGCCCTTCGACCTTCTCCACCAGCAACGGCATCGTGCCCAGTACCAGCAGGGCCAGTACCGTGCTGATCAGCGCCGTGGCTTCGCGTCCCATGCCAGCCGCCGTACCGATGGCAGCGGTCATCCATAGCCCGGCAGCGGTCGTCAGGCCCTTCACATGGCTGGTGTCCTGGCCGTTACCCTTCAGAATGGTACCCGCACCGAGAAAACCGATACCGGCAACGATGCCCTGGATCACCCGACTGAGTGCCTGTTCGTCGGACCCCGCCATACTGGGCGACAGAACGAACAGGGCGGCCCCCAGCGACACCAGCATATGGGTACGCACCCCGGCAGACTTGCCCTTGTGTTCGCGCTCGAAGCCCAGTACTGCGCCAAGCACAGCAGCCATCAGCAAGCGCACAAGGATTTGCGTCACCTCGCGCTCATCGGTGACATCGGCGAATTCCGCCTGGATTGCTTGCCAGATGACGTCCATCGCAGTTGTTTCCCCTGCTTGAGCTTTATGAATCCGCCTGCCACGTCAGCAGGCCTGCCCTATGCAAGGTTGACCGTCACACGTACTGCAAAGTGCCGCTCAGCTTGCTGATGCAGCAACTGGCCCCTGACCGTGGTCCACCCTGTAATCACCCCGGGAGGACCTCACCATGCCCATTGAAATCGACGAAACCACCCGCCGCTGCACGCTGATCGGCGAAGGCCTGCGCATCGAGGGCGAAGGCCCGGATATCGAGATCATCACCGACGAGCAGTTGCGCATGTCGGTGGCCATACTGGCCGGCCAACGCGTGCCCATTACCGAAACCGAGGCCGATGCACTGACCGTGGCGGGTGCGGTGGATAGCCGCAGGCATCTGAAGGCCAGCGCGCCAGGCTCGGTGATATGAGGCCTGCCGGGGCTATGCGGCAAATCTGATATGGTTTTTATCGTAAAATCTGAACCTGTGCTGATAACAGCTTCAGCGCCATAGTGCTCATGCCTGATCGAGGCCTGATGAGCACCGAACCATGAACGATAGAATCCCTTTTACAGAGATCGCCACCGCCCCAGCCAGCATCCAAGCACGACGCACCGACAGCGGCATCCATACCCGCAGCTTTACCGGGCTTTACCGTAACCTGCGCATCGGCTTTGCCGGCGCCCTGTTCGTGCTGTTCTTCGGCACGGCCTGGCTGAACTGGAACGGCCGCCAGGCCGTACTGTGGGACCTGGGAAACAGCAAGTTCCACATCTTCGGCGCCACCTTCTGGCCCCAGGACTTCATCCTGCTGTCGGCGCTGCTGATCATCTGTGCCTTTGGCCTGTTCGCCATCACCGTCTACGCCGGTCGCGTCTGGTGCGGTTACAGTTGCCCGCAAAGCACCTGGACCTGGCTATTCATGTGGTGCGAAAAGGTTACCGAGGGGGACCGCAACCAGCGCATCAAGCTGGCCGCGGCGCCCTGGAGCCTGAACAAACTGGCCCGTCGCACGCTCAAACACAGCCTGTGGTTGGCCATTGGCGTGCTCACGGGGCTGACCTTCGTCGGCTACTTCACCCCGATCCGGCCACTGGCCGCAGAATTGCTCACCTTGCAACTGGGCGGTGTGGCACTGTTCTGGGTGCTGTTCTTCACGGCCGCTACCTACATCAATGCCGGCCTGCTGCGTGAAGCGGTGTGCCTGCACATGTGCCCGTATGCGCGCTTCCAGAGCGTGATGTTCGACAAGGACACCCTGGCGGTCGCTTACGACCCGCGTCGTGGCGAAGCCCGTGGTCCGCGCAAGAAAGGCAGTGACGTCGGTGCCCAGGGACTGGGCGACTGCATCGATTGCACCCTATGCGTGCAGGTGTGCCCCACCGGCATCGACATCCGTGATGGCTTGCAGATGGCTTGCATCGGCTGTGCCGCGTGCATCGACGCCTGTGACGGAGTAATGGACAAGATGGGTTACGCCCGCGGCCTGATTGGCTACAAGTCCGAGCACAGCCTGCAAGGCGGTACCACGCACTGGCTGCGCCCGCGCCTGTTGGGCTACGCTGCCGCACTGCTGGTCATGATCGGGGCACTGGTGGTGGCCCTGCAGATGCGCCCGATGGTATCGCTGGATGTGATCAAGGACCGCGGCCTGTTCCGCGAAAACGCCCAAGGCCAGATCGAGAACATTTACCTGCTCAAAGTCATCAACAAGACCGAACGTACCCAGCACTATCAATTGCGCCTGCTGGACGCTGACGGTTTCACCCTGCAGGGCAATAGCGCACTGGTCATCCCTGCTGGCGAAATGAGCGAACTGCCGGTGTCGGTGGCGATGCTCGCCGAGCGCCCGAGCAGCAGCTCGCAGACGCTGAGCTTTGAAATCAGCGAGCGAGACGACCCCACTATTCGCAGCGTGGCGCACAGTCGCTTCGTCGCCCCCATGAACCGCTGATCCTTTACACTCACGCCACCTTGCCTGCCAGGCTTGGACAGAAGGCCAGAATGAAACGCTACGAACGCTTCGCCGATGACATTGCCGAACTGATCCGCTCCGGGGTGCTGGGCCCCGGCCAGCGCGTGCCGTCCGTGCGCTACGCCAGCCAGACCCACGGGGTCAGCCCGTCTACCGTGTTCCAGGCCTATTACCTGCTGGAACGGCGCGGGCTGATCCGCGCCCGGCCGCGCTCCGGGTATTTCGTCAACGCCCACGTTCCGCGTCAGTTCAGCGAGCCGCAGGCGCTGCAACCGGTGAGCGAGTCTACCGATGTCGACGTCAGCGCCTTGGTATTTTCGATCCTCGACTCGATCAAGGACCCCAACACCATTGCCTTCGGCTCAGCCTTTCCCAGCCCTGAACTGTTCCCGCTGCAACGCCTGTCCCGCTCACTGGCCAGTGCCAGCCGCAGCATGGACCCGCGCATGGTGGTGACCGATCTGTCCCCCGGCAACCCGCAGCTGCGCCGGCAGATCGCCCTGCGTTACATGGTCGGTGGGCTGATGCTGCCGATGGAAGAGCTGCTGATCACCAACGGCGCACTGGAGGCCCTGAACCTGTGCCTGCAGGCCGTGACCCAGCCGGGCGACCTGGTCGCCATCGAGGCCCCGGCCTTCTATGCCTGCCTGCAGGTGCTGGAGCGGCTCAAGCTCAAGGCCGTGGAAATCCCCGTGCACCCGCGCGAGGGCATGGACCTGGGGGTGCTGGCGCAGACCCTGGAAAAGCACCCGGTAAAGGCCGTGTGGTGCATGACCAACTTCCAGAACCCGGTAGGTGCAAGCATGCCGGAGGCCAAGAAACAGGCCCTGGTGGAGTTGCTGGCGCGCCATCAGGTGCCGTTGATCGAAGACGACGTGTACGCCGAGCTGTACTACTCGCAACAGGCGCCCAAACCCGCCAAGGCCTTCGACACCCAAGGCCTGGTCATGCACTGCGGCTCGTTCGCCAAAAGCCTGGCACCGGGCTATCGCATTGGCTGGGTGGCCGCCGGGCGCTTTGCGCAGAAGATCGAGCGGTTGAAACTGATGACCTCCCTGTGTGCCTCCATGCCGGCTCAGGCGGCCATCGCCGACTACCTGCAACACGGCGGCTACGACCGCCACCTGCGCAAGCTGCGCTACGCGCTGGAGGGCCAGCAGGCCAACATGCTGGCAGCCATCGCCCGCCACTTCCCGGCGCAGACACGGGTCAGCCAGCCCTCCGGCGGCTACTTCCTGTGGCTGGAACTGCCCGAGCAGATGGACGCCCTCAAGCTGTTCCACATGGCCCTGGCCCAAGGCATCAGCATCGCGCCCGGGCCGATCTTTTCGCCCACCCGACGCTTCGGCAATTGCATCCGCCTGAACTACGGCAGCCCCTGGCATGACGGCGCCGAACAGGCCATGGAAACCCTCGGGCGGATCATTCGCTCGTTCTGATAGCGAGGGGCCCGAGGGGCAACTATAGTTGCTCGATCCGATCATCAGGCCTTCGTCATGCAGCCAGATACGCTTGCGTCCTTTGCACAATTGCAAGCGCGTGTCGCAGAACTGGAAGCACGCCTGGCAGAGCGCGAAGACAGCGTCCAGGCGCATGACAGGCTGCTTGGAGAACTGCTCGACAACAGCCCGGCCAACGTGTTTGCTGCCGACCGCAGGATGCGCCTGTTGGCCATCAACCGCACGGCGCGCGAAACCTTCGAGCGTTACCGAGGCTTCGTGCCGCAGATTGGCGACTACGTACCCCAGTTCCTGACCGGTCAACCCGACATCATGGGCCGCCTGGCCCCGATATGGCCGCGCATACTGGCGGGGGAAGCGTTCATCGACACCGTCACCTTCGGGCTGGACGACGCACCACGCCACTACGAAATTCGCTACCACCCGTGGCTCGATGCTCAGCAGCGAATTCAGGGCGGCTACCTGTTCGCCTATGACATCACGCAGCGCGTGACCGAACAGGAACGCCTGCAGCAGGCCGAAGAAGCACTGCGCCAGGCGCAGAAAATGGAGGCGGTCGGCCAGTTGACCGGCGGGATTGCCCATGACTTCAACAACCTGCTGGCCAGCATCCTTGGCGCCCTGGAACTGGCCGGGCAACGTCTGGTGCAGCAACGCCTGGCGGACACCGCGCAGCTGCTTGAACTCAGCCGGCACAATGCCCAACGCGCCGCAGCCTTGGTGCAGCGCTTGCTGGCATTCTCACGGCAGCAGACGCTGGTCCCGCAACGGGTCGATGTACAGCAACTGGTGGCCGGCATGCACGACCTGATCAGCAGCTCCACCGGCCCCTATGTCGACTATCACGACCAGACGCATGCCGGACAATGGCCCATCCGAATTGACGCACAGCAACTGGAAAATGCGCTGCTCAACCTGTGCATCAACGCCCGAGACGCCATGCCGCTTGGCGGCACCTTGAGCATTGGTTGCGCCAATGTCGAAGTGCAAGGCGCCGAAGCCAGGCAACTGCGCCTGGCCGCTGGCCGGTTTCTGCGTATCCGCGTTGAAGACACCGGCATGGGTATGTCCAAAGCAGTGATGCAGCGCGCCCTTGAGCCCTTCTTCACCACCAAGCCGCTCGGCCAGGGCACTGGCCTTGGGTTGTCCATGGTCTACGGCTTTGTGCGGCAATCCGGTGGCCAGTTGGTCATCGACAGCACGCCTGGCCAGGGTACCGCCATCAACCTGTATCTCCCCTGCGATGAAAGCGTCGCCGCCGCTTCACCCTGCCCCCACGTCGAGGGGACTGCACCTGCGGTCTCACTTCAGCAGCGCGTGTGCAAGGTGATGCTGGTGGAAGACGAGCCGGCCCTGCGCCTGGTCATGCTGGAGGTATTGCTGGACCAGGGCCATGAAGTTCAAGCATTCGAAGATGGCCGCCAGGCATACAAGGCCTTGCAGGAAGCCCCTGCGCCAGACTTGCTGATCACCGATGTCGGCCTGCCCGGGGGTATCGATGGCTACCAACTCGCGGACGCCTGTCGAGATATTGCACCGCATGCCGCGGTGCTGCTGATCACAGGCTATGACCTTGCGCACAGTACGGCAAATGCGCGGCCCCACCGGCGCACCGAACTGCTGGCCAAGCCCTTCGATCTGCAAGCACTTGCCCAGGCGCTTGAACGGCTGCTGGGGAGCACCGCCCAGTCACCCTGAGTGGCTATTCGCCTGCAGGTGAACACGTTAAAGTCAGGACTTTTCATTGGCCGGACGCAGGCATGCCTTCTCGTGATCTGAACTCACTGCGCCAACAAGTCGAAGACCTCCAGCGACAGAACACACTGCTGGAGCAACGGCTTGCAAGCCACCAGGCGCACGACCAGGACTTCTATCGCTCACTGTTCGACACCATGGACGAAGGCTTCTGCATCATCGAGTTCTTCGATGGCCCCC
Organism: Pseudomonas sp. CGJS7; assembly: GCF_036961695.1. Classification (NCBI taxonomy): domain Bacteria; kingdom Pseudomonadati; phylum Pseudomonadota; class Gammaproteobacteria; order Pseudomonadales; family Pseudomonadaceae; genus Pseudomonas; species Pseudomonas sp. CGJS7. The sequence goes on from NZ_JBAMDI010000105.1 coordinate 36,869, forward strand.
ATGGCCCCCTGAGTGACTACGTGCACGTGCTGGCCAACGCAGCCTATGCCAAACACGCCGGCATCCCCAACGTGGTCGGGCAAAAACTGCGCGAGATGGTGCCCGATGAGGCGGATGACTGGGTGGCCCGCTATGGCGCGGTGCTTCGCACCGGCGAACCGCTGCACTTCGAGCAGGAACTGATTGCCACGGGCCACGTGCTGTCGGTGACCACTTTTCGCATAGAACCTGCCGAGAAACGCCAGGTAGCGGTATTGTTCAAGGATGTCACCGAGCGCCGGCGTGCAGAGCAGGCCCTGCAGCGCCTGAACGAAGAGCTCGAACAACGGGTGAATGCCGCACTGGCGGAGCGACGCTTGTTTGCCGAGCTGGTCGATCACAGTGTGGTCAATGTGCATGTGGTCGACAAGGACCTGCGCTGGCTCGCTGTCAATCGCCAAGCCAGGCATGACTTCCACCTGCTGTACGGGAGGACACCCGAAATCGGCGACTACCTGCCCGGGTTGTTCGAGGATGGCACCGCCGGCCAGACGCCTATTCTGCCGATGTGGCAGCGCGCCCTGGCAGGCGAGCAGTTCATCGAGATCGGCACCTTCGGCAAGCCCCCCGCGGTGCGTCATTATGAGTTGCGCTTCAACGCCTTGCGCGACCCCATAGGCGAGGTACAGGGCGCGTTTCTGTTCGCCTATGACATCAGTGAGCGAGTGCAGGAGCAGGAACGCTTGGCCAAGGCCGAAGCGGCGCTGCGCCAGGCACAGAAGATGGAGGCCGTAGGCCAGCTCAGTGGCGGCATTGCCCACGACTTCAACAATTTGCTGGGCGGCATCCTGGGCGCCCAGGAGTTGATGCGTCAACGCCTGGACCAGTCACGCTTCGACGCCCTGGCGCCCTTGCTGGAGCTGTCCAGCAGCGCGGCGCAGCGGGCCTCGTCGCTGGTGCACCGGCTGCTGGCGTTCTCCCGCCAGCAGACCCTGCAACCCTGCTCCACGCAAGTGGCCACCTTGGTGGCTGGCATGGAAGACCTGCTGCGCCGCACCATCGGCCCGGCGATTACCCTGAGCAGCCGCTTCGCCAGCCAGCTGTGGCCGACCTTCATCGACCCTCCCCAACTGGAAAGCGCCTTGCTCAACTTATGCATCAACGCGCGCGATGCCATGCCTGCCGGGGGTGTGATCGAGATCATCGGCGACAACCTGCTGCTTGACGACGAGCAGGCCGTGGCAATGGAACTGCCGGCCAGCGAGTTCGTGCGGCTGAGCATCGTCGACAACGGTAGCGGCATGTCGGCTGAAGTTGTCGAGCGCGCAGTCGAGCCGTTCTTCACCACCAAGCCGATGGGCCAGGGCACCGGCCTGGGTCTGTCCATGACCTATGGCTTCGTGCGCCAGTCGGGTGGGCAATTACGGGTGCTGTCGGCGCCTGGCGAGGGTACCCGCATCGAGCTGCTGTTACCCCGCCACCACGAGCAAGCCCAGGCGCCAGTCAGTAAACCTCCGCGCGCGCCCTTGCAAAGAAGCAGCGAGGCTGCCAAACGCATTCTGTTGGTTGAAGACCAGACTGCCTTGCGCCTGGTGATCGGCGAAGTGTTGGAAGAGCTGGGCTATCGGGTGGACGCCTTCGAGAACGGTCCGTCTGCCCTCACCCACCTGCAAAGCGGCGAACGGCCAGACTTGCTGCTGAGCGATGTCGGCCTGCCTGGCGGCCTGAATGGCCGCCAGGTAGCCGAACGCTGCCGTGAGCGCTACCCGGACCTCAAGGTGCTGTTGATCACCGGCTACGATGAGAGCGCGGCGCTCAGCGACGGCCAACCGCTGCAAGGTACGTTGGTGTTGACCAAGCCGTTCGAACTGGAAGCACTGGCAGAGCGGGTTCGCGAGCTGCTGGAACCTTGACGGGCGCTCAGCGCCCGCCGCCCAGGTCGATGAAGCTGCCGGTGGCATAGGAGGCTTTGTCCGAAAGCAACCAGAGGATGGCCTCGGCCACTTCCTCGGGATGCCCTCCTCGGCCCATGGGCAAGCCAGGTTCAAGCTTGCTGACGCGATCCGGGTCACCCGAAAGCGCATGGAAACCGGTATGGATATAGCCTGGTCGTACGCCATTGACGCGCACGCCCTCGCCTGCCACTTCTTTGGCCAGGCCGATGGTGAAGGTGTCAAGCGCGCCCTTGGAGGCGGCATAGTCGACATACTCGTTGGGCGAACCCAGGCGTGCGGCGACCGATGATACGTTGACGATGGCCCCGCCTTGCCCGCCATGCCGGCGCGCCATGCGCAGCAGGGCGTGCTTGGCGCAGAGCATGGGGCCGACGACGTTGGTCTTCATGACGTTCAGCAGCCGGAACTCGGACATGTCCTCGACCCTGCTCTGCTGGCCGATGGTGCCGGCGTTGTTGACCAGTGCGGTGACCGGGCCGAGCTCATCGTCGACGCGCAGGAATAGCTGGATGATTTCATCTTCGACGCTGACGTCGGCGCGCACCGCGATGGCCTCGGCGCCCAGGGCGCGGACCTGGCTGAGGATGGCTTCGGCGGCCTGGTCATCGGCGTGATAATTGATGCAGATGCGGTAGCCCTGGCGGGCGGCCAGCAGCGCAGTGGCAGCGCCGATACCGCGGCTGCCGCCGGTGATGACAATGACGTTCTCCATGGGTTTGCCAATGGTTTGGGGATGGGAGCATCGACAATAGGCGAAATGGCGCTGCGTTGGAATGACGAAGATCAGCACAGCCACCCCTCTGCTGTTGATGTGGCTGTTGATCTGGCTT
>NZ_JBAMDI010000106.1:0-39471 GCF_036961695.1 Pseudomonas sp. CGJS7
CATGCCCGCATCGGTCCAAGGAGGAATCCGCATGAAGCGCCAGCCCCCATCGCCGCGCCTCGCGCCGCTGTCCCTGCCACTGCTCGTCGCCGCCCTGCTGGCCGCGCCGGCGGTGTCGGCACAGGCCATCGATCAACGCTCCGACCCTGCCAACGCCAACTACCGCCGGATCGACGACCCACGCTTCCAGCGCCGGATGACCCAGTCGGCGCAGTCGGTGGCCGAGTCGCTGGTCGGCCGCAGCGCCAACGCCACCGATCAGCAGATCCTGGGCCAGTTCACCGAGCAGCAGACCCAACTGCTGCGGCAGTTGCAGAACGCCTTCGACGCCATGCCCAGCAGCGGCGCCGGCGCCAACTACAGCAATCCCGGCCGCGGCGGCAACGGCGGCCTGGACCAACGCGCCATCGATGAGCTGCTGAGCACGCCCGAGGGCCGTTACGTGCTCGAAGAAATCACCCGCGGCGGCAGGCCGATCGCCAACCCGCCGCCGCAGAACCGTGCGCCGCAGCGGCGCGCCTATCCGCAGTCCTACCCGCAGCCGGCCTATCCCCAACAGAGCTATCCGCAGCAGGGCTACCCGCAGCAACAAGGCAACGCCTACCCGCAGAACAACGCCTATCCCGGCGACGCCGATCCCTACGGCGGCTCGCCGCAGAGCGGCTACTCGCAAGGCGGCTACTCGCAAGGCGACTATTCCCAAAGCGGCTCTGCGCAAGGCGCGGGCATGAGCACCGGGCAAGCGCTGGGCTTGTCGGTGGTGCAGGACATCGCCAACGCGGCGATCCTGCGCGCGACCCAGCCGAAGATCATTTACCGGCAAGCGCCGCCGCCGCGGCCCTGAGTCGCGCACGCGCGGACGGGCCGGCCCATCCGCGCGCCGATCGTTCCGATTGACCGCCCCGGCCCGGACCGGGACCATGGGCCTCCATTCAAGGAGGAAGCCCATGTCCAGATGCTACCGACCCCACTCGCTCGCGGCCCTGCTGTCGCTGGCGCTGTGCGCGATGCCCGTCTTCGCCAAGCCGCCCAGCGACGCGCAGATCGACCGTTTGATGCGGTCGATGAACTACGAGCGGATGAAGAGCGAAATGGTCGCGCAGATGCGCGGCTCTTCGCAGACCATGGCCGAGTCGATGACCGGCGGCCAGCTCAACGACGCCCAGCGCGCGGAACTGAAACGGATGATGGACAAGACCATGGCGCGGGTCGATCAGAGTCTGGCCTGGGAAAACATCGCGCCGATCTACCGCAAGGTGTATCGCGAGGTGTTCGAGGAAAACGAAGTGCAGACGATGATCGAGTTCTACGAATCGCCGGGCGGGCGCGCGGTGCTCGACAAGATGCCGCGCGCGATCGGTCTGACCATGCAGGAAATGCAGCCGCTGATGAAAAACCTGTTCGAGCAGGTGCGTCAGGACTTGCAGCGCGAAACCAAGCAGTTGCAACAAGCCAACCCGCCCGCGCCGCCGGCGCCGCCCTCGCCGCCGGACGCGGCCCGCTCCAAGTCGCCCTGAGTCCGCCCGATTAGGCGCAATCGCGCCGCCGTCAATCCGACGGCGGCGCCGGGAACAAGGCCAAGGCCTTGGCGAACTCGCTGTCCGCCTGCGCCGGCGCGATCACTTCGATCCGCTCGCCGCTGCGCGGATGCACGAACGCCAAGCGCTGCGCGTGCAGCAACATGCGGTGAATGCCGAGCATGCGGAAGGTGCGGTTGTGGCGGCCGTCGCCGTGGCTGGTGTCGCCGATCAGGTGATGCGAAAGGTGCTTGAGATGGCGGCGGATCTGGCGGAACCGTCCGGTCAGCGGCTGCGCCCGCAGCAGCGCGTAACGCGAGGTGTCAAAGCCCGAACCCGGCACCGCCAGTTCGGTCCGCGCCAACACCTCAAAACGGGTCTGCGCCGGCTTCTTCAGCGGTTTGCCCGGGCCGCCGTCGAGATCGTGATCGACCTCGAACGCCGGCTCCGCCGGCCAGCCGCGGCACACCGCCAGATAGTCCTTTTCGACCTCGCGCGACATCAGCACCTTGCCCAGCGCCGAGGCGGTTTCGCGGTCGAAGGCCAGCAGCAGGCAACCGCTGGTGGCGCGGTCCAGCCGGTGGACCAGGAAGATCGGCCGGCCGAACTGCTCGCGCAGGCGGTCGGCGGCGAAGTCGGTTTCCCCGCGCGCCAGCGCGCTGTCGTGAACCATCAGCCCCGCCGGCTTGTCGATAACCGCCAGAGCCTCATCGGCGTGCAACACCGGCAGATGGGTGGCGGCGATATCCTGGCCATCGGCCGGCGGCGGCGTTGGGGAACTGAACCTCGGATGCATGCGGCCTGCTGAAGCGCTGGGGTGATCGGCCGCTAGTGTCGTCTATTGCTCCATGCGCTCAAAGTCTTGCGCGCCGTCGCGCCGATCCACTTAACGGGAATTTTCATGCAACCACGCCGTCTCGCCCTCGCCGCTCCGCTCGCCTTCGCCCTAAGCCTGGCGCTGGGCGGCGCTTATGCCCAAGCCGCGCAAGTCTCGCCGCCGCGCGGCATCGCCGCCGGGCCCTGCGTGGAAGGCATCTGCGAGTACCGGCTGAGCAACGGCCTGCGGGTGCTGCTGTTCCCCGACGCGACCCAGCCCACGGTCACCGTCAACCTGATCTACAACGTCGGCTCGCTGCAGGAGAATTACGGCGAAACCGGCATGGCCCATCTGCTCGAACACATGCTGTTCAAGGGCACGCCCACCCACCGCGACATCCCCGGCGAGATGAAGAAGCGCGGCATCGACTTCAACGCCCAGACCGGGCAAGAACGCACCAACTACTTCTCCTCCTTCCCCGCCAACGACGCCACCCTGGATTGGCTGCTGGCCATGGAAGCCGACCGCATGGTCGCCTCCAACATCGCGCGCAGCGATCTGGACAGCGAGATGACCGTGGTCCGCAACGAGATGGAGAGCGGCGAGAACAGCGCGGTCTCGGCGCTGATCGAGCGGGTGCGCTCGACCGCGTACCTGTGGCATCACTACGGCAACAGCACCATCGGCGCGCGCAGCGACGTCGAGAACGTTCCGATCGAACGGCTGCAAGCGTATTACCGCGCCTGGTACCGACCCGACAACGCCACCTTGGTGCTGGCCGGCCGGATCGATCCGGACAAGACCCTGGCCGCGGTCGCGCGCCATTTCGACAAGCTGGCCAAACCGGCCGAACCGATGCGCGCGTTCTACACCCGCGAGCCGGCCCAGGACGGCGAGCGCGAAGTCACCGTGCGTCGGGTCGGCGATCTGCGCCTGGCGATGGCCGCGTACCACACACCCGCCGCCACCCATCCCGACACGCTGGCGCTGTACTTGCTCGGCGACATCCTCGGCCACGTGCCCAGCGGCCGCCTGCATAAGAACCTGGTCGAAACCGGCGTGGCCGCGAACGTCGGCGTAGGCAGCGAGGAAATGTCCAACCCGGGACTGCTGACCGCGATGCTGGCCCTACCCAAGGACGGCGACGCGGCCAAAGCCGAAAAAGCCTTGCTCGACCAACTCGAAGGATTGCAAGACAAGCCCATCACCGCCGCGGAAGTCGACGCGGCCAAGCAGCGCGCCAGCAACGCCTTCGAACGCGCTTACAGCAACGTCGCCGGCGTCGCGATGAGCCTGTCCGAGTCGGTCGCGGCCGGCGATTGGCGTTTGTACTTCCACTACCGCGACACGCTGGAGAAGCTCGGCGTCGACGACGTCAACCGGGTGGCGCGCAAGTATCTGCAACCGAGCAACCGCACCTTCGGCCGCTTCGTTCCCACGCCGACGCCGCAACGGGTGGACATCGCCCAAGCGCCGAGCGCGGCCAGCCTGATGCAGGGCTACACCGGCCGCGCGCCGTTGGTGGCGGGCGAACATTTCGACCCCAGCCCGGCCAATATCCAGGCGCGCACCGAAATCCTCACCCTCGACACCGGCGTCGGCAAAGGCCTGAAAATCGCGCTGTTGCCGAAGAAGACCCGCGGCGCGCTGGTCACCTTGACCGCCAATTTCCATTTCGCCGATCTGGATTCGCTGAAGGGTCGCGACGCGGCCGCCAGCATCGCCGGCGCGTTGTTGATGCGCGGCAGCCAAGGCCTGAGCCGCGAGCAGATCGACGCGCGCTTCGAGGCCTTGCAGACCTCCGCGGGGATCGTTGGCGGCATGCAGTCCGCGCGCATCGGCCTGACCACCCGCCGCGATCGCCTGGCCGAGTCGATCGCGCTGGCGGCGCAAGTGCTGCGCACGCCGACCTTCCCGCAGAGCGAATTCGATCAGTACCGCCTGCAGGCGATCACCGGTCTGGAAGCGTCGCGGCAAGAACCTTCATCGCTGGCCGGCGAGGCCTTGGGCAAGCATTTCGATCCGTGGCCGGTCGGCCATCCGCTGCGTTTCAAGACCATCGAGCAGTCGCTGGTCGAGGTCAAGGCGCTGAAGCTGGAAGACGTGCGCGCCTTCCACCGCGAGTACTACGGTACTGCCGAGGGCGAGATCAGCGTGGTCGGCGACTTCGATCCGGTCGCGCTCAAGCAGCAACTGAAAACCTTGTTCGCCGACTGGAAGCCCAACCACGCCTACGTGCCGGTGGCCACCCATTACGTCGACATTGCGCCGGAGCAGCGCCGGTTCGAGGCGCCGGACAAACCCAACGGCGTGCTGCTGGCCAACGTCAATCTCTCGCTCAAGGACACCGATGCCGACTACCCGGCGTTGATCGCCGCCAACTACATTCTCGGCGGCGGCGCGATCAAATCGCGGCTGGGCGACCGCATCCGCCAGAAGGAAGGCCTGAGCTACAGCGTGTCCAGCGACATCGACGCCGACGCCAGCCGCGACAACCGCGACGACGCCGGCAGTTGGTCGGTGCAGGCGATCGCCGCGCCGGAGAACATGGACCGGGTCGAACGGGCGATGCGCGAGGAACTGGCGCGGCTGGTCAAGGACGGCGTCGGCGCCGAGGAACTGCGCGACGCGGTGTCGGGGCTGTTGACCCAGCGCGAGCAGGCGCTGGCCGCCGATCCGTCGATCGCGGCGACGCTGGCGAGCAATCTGTTCTACGGCCGCGATATGGGCTTCGTCGCGGATATGGATGCGAAGTTCAAGGCGTTGACGGTGGAGTCGGTGAACGCGGCGATCCGCAAGCATCTCAAGCCGGAGCGTTTCAGCGTTTACACCGCCGGCGATTTCGCCGCGGCCAAGGGCAAGGCGCCGTCGAAGGTGTCGGCGGGCGAGAAGTAACCCGACGCCAATACCCCCCCAAACGCGGATTCCCCCCTTTGAAAAAGGGGGGCTAGGGGGGATTTGCTTTTGCCTTTCGCGCTGAGAATCGCGCGCAGGTGAAAGCAAAAGCAAAAGCAAATCCCCCCTGCCCCCCTTTTTCAAAGGGGGGAACTTCCGGGTTGGAACGAAGGGGGAACTTCGGGAGGGAACGAGGCAGGACGGAAACGAGAGAGCAACCAGATCGCGCTACGGCGAATTCGCCACCCCCCTCAGCGCTGACTCCGCGGCCACGCCGCCAACAACGCCCACAACCCACCCAACCCCGCGATCCACGACGACGCCGGAATCGACCAGAACCGCGGCCCGCCCGATTCCAATCCGTACAGCACCGCCGCCACGATCAACAAGCCGGTGCCCAGAATCGCCGCCACCGTGCGCCGCACCGCGTCCTTGATGGTGCGGTTGAGATCGGTGATGTCGGCCGAACGCATCTTCAATTCGTGCTGGCCCGACACCTGCTGGCTCAACCACGCATGCAGCAGGCGCGGCATTTCCGGCGCGCGCGTCACCAACTCGGGCAACCGCTTGCGGAATTCGCCGGCCAGACGCTGCGGGCTGTAGCGGTCGAGCAGAATCCGCTGCAGCACCGGCCGCGCCACCGCCCAGATGTCGAGCTTGGGATCGAGCAGGCGACCGACGCCTTCGATGTTGAGCAAGGTCTTCTGCAGCAAGATCAGCTGCGGCTGCAAGGTCAGCTCGTAACGCTGGGCGGTGCGGAACAATTTCACCAACACCTCGGCCAGCGAGATTTCGCTGAGCGGGCGGGTGAAGTACGGCTCGCACACCGCGCGCGTGGCCGCTTCCAGTTCGTCGATGCGGGTGTGCGCGGGGATCCAGCCGGCCTGCACGTGCAATTCGGCGATGCGGCGGTAATCGCGGTTGAAGATCGCCATGAAGTTCTCGGCGAGGTAGTACTGATCCTCGTCCGACAACTGGCCCATGATCCCGAAATCCAGGGCGATGAAGCGCGGATTGCGCCGGCGCGCGGGGTCGCTGTCGACCCAGATGTTGCCGGCGTGGGCGTCGGCGTGGAAGAAGTTGTCGCGGAACACCTGGGTGTAGAACACCCGCACGCCCTTGGCCGCGAGCGCGGCGCGGTCGATGCCGGCGGCGTCGAGCGCGGCGATGTCGTCGGAGGGGATGCCGTACACCCGCTCCAGGGTCAGCGCGCGTTCGCTGGTGTGCGACCAGATCACCTCGGGCACGTACATGTCGTCGCTGTCGGCCCAGAACCGCCGCAACACGCTGGCGTTGGCGCCTTCGCGCTGCAAGTCCAGCTCCGCGGCCAGGGTGCTTTCGATCTCGGCCACGATCGCGCGCGGACGGATCTTGTCGGCGGCCGGATGGGCGCGCTCGACCAGCGCGGCCAAGGCATTGAGCAGCGCGATGTCGCCGGCGATCTTGCCCTCGATGTCCGGGCGCAGCACCTTGACCACCACCTCGCGCGCCGGCTTGCCCGCTTCGGCGCGCAGCCGCGCCGCATGCACCTGGGCGATCGAGGCCGAGGCCAGGGGCTCGATGTCGAACTGTTCGAACGCGTCGTCGATCTTGCGTTCCAGCGCGCTCTCGACGATGCGCCGCGCGGTTTCGCCGTCGAACGGCGCGACCCGGTCCTGCAGCAGCGCCAGTTCGATGGCGATGTCGGGCGGGACCAGATCGCGGCGGGTCGACAGGATCTGGCCGAACTTGACGAAGATCGGGCCGAGTTCCTGCAACACCAGACGCAAACGCGCGCCGCGCGACATCGCCGCGATTTCGGCCGAGGCGCGCGGCACGAACGGGCGCGCGAGCTTGAGCCAACGTTCGGCCGGGGTGCCGTCGAGCAAGGCATCGAGCCGGTAGCGCAGCAGCACGCGGCCGATGCGCCAGGCGCGCAGCGCCGACCTCATGCGCGCCTCGCGCGTTCGCGCAGGCGCGCCAACCGCGCGGCGGCGCGCTCGACATCGTCGCGCAGCGCGTCGACGTCGTCGTGGAAGGCGTTGAGTTCATCGCGCGGGACCACGTCGCGCGATTCTTCGGTGACGTAGTCGGCGGCGTTGCTGGCGAAGGTGCCGGCGGCGTCGCGCGCATGCCGCAGCGCGCCGGCCACGCCGCTGGCGATCTGCACGCCGGCAACTTCGCCGAACACCGCGACGAAGGGTTGCTGCCAATCCGGATCGAAGCGTTCGGCCAGCCGTTGCAGACGCCGGGCCAAGTCCGCATCGCCTTCGATGCGCAGTTTGCCGACCGGCGCGGCTTGTTCGTTGCGCGCGGCGCCGAGCAGCGACGGCAGTTGCGACAGGATCGCGCCCAAGGTGCTGCGCACCGACAGATCAGGCTGGTCGCTGTCGCGCACCGGCCCGACTTCGAGCCGATCGCCGACCACCACAATGCGCAAAGCCAGCGGCGGCGAGTCCAGGTGCAGCGCCAGGCTGCGGCCGTCGAGCGCGCGCAGGCTGTCGCGGGTGTCGGGATCCAGCGCCAGCGCGCGGTTGAGCGCGGCTTCCAGCGCGCGCCCGGCCATGGGCTTGAGCGAGGACAGGAACAGGGGGTCGGAGGCGGTCATGCCGCCATTGTAGCCCCCTGCTCCGGTCCGGCTAGGCGCACAGGCCCAGGCTCAAGCGCGCAGGCAAGCGGGTGCGTGGTTCGGCGTCAGGCGACGCGGCGGCCGCGGAACAGCGAGACGATGGCCAGGACCACGAACACCACGAACAACACCCAGGCGATGTTGCTGGCGGCGCCGGCGATACCGGTGAAACCCAGGACCGCGGCGACGATGGCGATGACGAAGAATACGGCGGCATAGTGCAGCATCGGAAACCTCCTTAGGGGAGAGCGCCGATCGGGAAACGCTTCCCGATGGCTTGATCCGATCCTGTGTGCGCGAGGGTTGCCATAAGGTGATGGCGGGCGTTTACGTCCAGGCGGCCTTCAGCCGGGTGAGGCCTTCGTGAAAACTGACCTTGGGCACGTAACCGAAATCGCGCGTGGCCGGGGCCATGTCGTACCAATGCGCGGTCGACAATTGTTCGGCGAGAAAGCGCGTCATCGGCGGCTCGCCCTTGAGCGGCAGCGCATGCCACAGGCCTTCGCAGACCGCGCCGATGGCGTAGGCCGCGCCGAACGGCAGGGTCTTGTCGACCTGCGGCGCGCCGACCGCGCCGAGTAAACCGTTCAGGGTTTCGCGCAAGGTCTTGGGTTCGCCGTTGCTGATGAAGTACGCGCGACCGGCGCAGGCCGCGCCCGGGGCGAGATGTTCGAAGGCATCGAAATGCGCTTGCGCGGCGTTGTCGATATACGTGGTGTCGATGCGGTTGTTGCCGTCGCCGACGAAACGCAGGCGGCCGGCGTTGGCGCGTTCGACCAGACGCGGCAGCAATTGATTGTCGCCCACGCCCCAGATCAGGCGCGGACGCAGCGCGACAGTGGCCAGTTGCGCGTCGTTGGCCGCGAGCACGGCTTTTTCGGCGATGGTCTTGGTGGTCGCGTAGGCGGCCTTGAAGCCTTCGCCGTAAGGCACGTTGTCGGCGGTGCCGCCTTCGACCGGATGGGTCGCGCGGTGGGTCACGCTCGGGGTGGAGGTGTAGACCAGCTTGCCGATCGCATGCGCGCGGCAGGCCGCCAACACGTTCTCGGTGCCGACCACGTTGGCTTGGTGATAGCTGTCGTAGCTGCCCCAGGCGCCGGCCTTGGCGGCGTTGTGGAAGATCGCCTGCGCGCCTTGCGCGGCGGCGAGCACCGCGGCGCGGTCGGCCAGATCGCCCTGGATCTGGGTCACGCCGAGCGGATCCAGCGCCGGGTAGTGGCCGCGGTTGAAGCTGACCACTTCGTGCCCGCGCGCGACCAGGCCGCGGCACAGCGCCTGGCCGAGAAAACCGCCGCCGCCGGTGACTAAAACCTTCATCGCGCAGGCCTCGAAGTGATGGGGACAAGGACGGCCATGGTAAGCCCGATCGCGGGCGGTCTGGGGGATCGGTTGCGCGAGCCGCTTGCGCTTGTGCGACCCATTGCGTCGCAAGACTCACTACCACCGTCATTCCGGCGAAAGCCGGAACCCATTTTGACGTTGACTTTGTTGTTGCCGTTTGGGGCTTGGAGCGACGGCAAGATCAAAATGGGTTCCGGCTTTCGCCGGAATGACGGTGAGTGGGGCGGCAGCCTGCCCGCACGCACGCGGCTAGCGCAGCTCGGTCGCCTGGGCCTGCAGCGCGAGTTTCTCGCGCCCGATCTTGGCGTTGTGGCGGATATCCACCGGAAACCCCGGATGGAACCGGATCCGCTCGATCCCGGCGGTGTGCGCGTGCCGGGCGCCGATCTCGCGCAGTTCCTCGACGATGCGCTTGCGCTCGGTGTCGCCGATCCGCGGCTGGTGCAGCTCCACCCACAGCAGCGGCCGCTGCGCGCCGGACGCGCCGGTGCCGACCAGCGCGGTGCGGCGCACCTTGGGATGGGTGTTGAACACCGGTTCGACCTGCTCGGTGTACAGCGGGCCGGTCGCGGTTTCGACCCGGTGGGTCTTGCGGCCGCAGAACCACAGCCGGCCCTGCTCATCCAGGTAACCCACATCGCCCATGCGGTGGACGATGCGTTCGACGCCGTCGGCGGTTTCGCGGATCTTCGCCAGCCGGGTCATCGCGTCGCGGTTGAAATAGCTGTCGGTGGCGGTCGGGCCAGCCACGGTGATCTCGCCGACCACGCCGGCGCCGAGCACCAGATCGTCGGACCATTGCGCGATGGCCGCATCGTCGATGCGGATAATCCGCACCTGATTGCCTTCGACCGCGCGCCCCACGCAAGTACCCGCACCGGCTTCGGTGGCGGCGCGGGTGGACTGCAACTCGCGGCCTTCGATCACCGCCACCGGCAGGCATTCGGTGGCGCCGTACGGGGTCCAGAACTGGGCGTCGTCGGGCAACAGCTCGCGCAGGCGCGCGACCGTGTCCGGCGGCACCGGCGCGCCGGCCGAGGTGACCCGCTTGACCGTCGGCAACGGCTGGCCGTGCTTGGCCAGCACCGCCATCAACGCCGGCGATCCGAACAACTGGTCGCAGCCGAAACGGGCGATCGCTTCGAGCAATTTGACCGGATCGGCCTGTGCCGGGCGGGTCGGGTCCATGTCGGGAATGACCGAGGTCAGGCCCAGCGCCGGATCGAACAAGGCGAACGGCGGAAACGTCGGCATATCCACGCCGCCGGGGACAATGCCGAAGGCCTTGCCCATCATGTCGATCTGGGCGACGAAGTGGCGATGGCGGAACACCACGCCCTTGGGCACCCCGGTCGAACCGCTGGTGAACACGATCGCGGCAACTTCATCGGGCTGGGTATTCGCCAATTGCGAACCAGTGCCCGCGCCAGCGCGCTCGACCCGTTCCAGCGTGTCGTCGGCGAGGAACGCGCGCTTGCCGGTGGTGATGCGGATGCGCGCGGACTTCGCCCAGCCCAGCAGCACCCGCGCGATGTGCGCCAACGGAATGCCGATGAAGGCTTCCGGCGCGGCTTCGTCCAGGCATTGGCGCAACGCACGCTTGTCGATGCCCGGATCGATCAGCACCGGCACCGCGCCGGCCTTGAACAGGGCGAACATCAGCAGAAAGAATTCCGGCGACGGCCGCACCATCACCGCGGTACGGGTGCCGCGGACGATGCCGCGCTGGGCCAGACCCGCGGCGATGGCGTCGCTGCGCTGATCCAACTGCGCGTAGGTCAGCTCGACGTCGTAACTGGCGGTGCCGTCGGCGCGACGGCTACCGGGGCAACGCATCGCCACCCGTTGCGGCGATTGCGCCGCCAGCCCGGGCAGCACGGCGGCGATGTTGCAGGTGGCGGCGGGTGCGGCGGCGTCCATGCTCGGCTCAGCTCAGGGGATGGCGGTCGAGGAAGGCGCGGATCTCCGGCACCAACACCTCGCTCTTGTCTTCCAGCACGTAATGCCCGGCGTCCTTGAAGGCATGCACCTGCGCTTGCGGCAGCGCGTCGGTGAAGCCTTTGAGGAAGTGGTGGTCGAACACGAAATCGGCCAGGCCCCAGCCGATGAAGGCCGGGCGGTCGGCGTACTCGGGCAGCTTGCGGCCCATCGCCTGCACCAGCGGCCAGGCCTTGTCGCCCTCGCCCAGCGGGATGTCCTGGACGAAGCGCGAGGTGGCGATGCGGTTGGCCCAGCTGTCGTACGGCGCGACATAGGCCCGGCGCACGTCGGCCGGCATCGGCTTGACCACGCCCAGGCGCGAGGCGCCGCCGGCGAAGGCGTTGAAGCCGCGGATCAGGCCGGTGCCGATCGAGGAATCGCGGCCCAGGCGCAGGCGCTTGGGCAAGGGCTTGGCCGCCGGCAGCGGGAACGCGCCGGTGTTGGTGACGACCAGGCGCTTGATCTGCTCGGAATGCTTCAGGCCCCAGCCGAAGCCGATGCCGCCGCCCCAATCGTGCACGGCCAGGGTCATCGGGCCGGTAATGCCCAGGTGCTGGAGCAGCCGTTCGACGTCGTCGACCCGCGACTGCAGGGTGTACTCGTAGCCCGCGTCGTCGGGTTTGTCCGACAGGCCCATGCCGACGTGGTCGGGGACGATGCAGCGGTAGCGGTCCTCCAGCCCCAGCACCAGCTTGCGCCAGTAGAAGCTCCACGACGGATTGCCGTGCAGCATCACCACCACCTCGCCGTCGCGCGGGCCCTGGTCGAGATAGCTCATGCCGATGCCCGGACGGACTTGGAAACGCTGCGGCTGGAAGGGGTAGTCGGGGAAACGGGAGCTGGACGTCATCGGTGACTCGGTGAGCGGCGCGCGGAGCGGCCTGGGCGGACAGGCGGCCATTATCGGCTGCATTGCCGGGATTGGGGGTTCGGGATCGCATCGCGCCCCCAAAGCCCCTCCATCTCCCCCCAAAAGCCCCCCAACGAAGCACTCCCCCGAAGCACTCCCCCCTTTGAAAAAGGGGGGCCGGGGGGGATTTGCTCTTGCTCGCCTTCAGACCCACGTCGCGATAAAGCCCTGGATCCCCGCCTTCGCGGCGATGACGAGCAAAAGCGCCCCGCCCCACTCGATACAAACCCTATCGTTTGAACATGCGACCCCTATGCGATTGCCACTGTTTGCTTGACGCACACTCCGGGGCCATGACGATTCGCAAACCGCCGCGGTGGCCTTATGCGTAGCAAGTTGTTCGTGCCCGGCGCGCGCCCGGAGCTGTTCGACAAAGCCCTAGCCGGCGACGCCGACGCGCTGTCGCTGGACCTGGAGGACGCCGTCGCCGAAGACCGCAAGGCGGCCGCGCGCATCGCGGTGGCCGCGTTCGTCGCCTCCGCGGCGGCCGCGGCGTCGCGCAAGCTGATGATCGTGCGGGTCAACGCCCCGGAATCGGCGCATTTCGACGCCGACATCGCCGCGGTCGCGCGCGACGGCGTGGCCCTGATCAATCTGCCCAAGATCGAATCGGCGCAGTCGCTGCGCGCCGCCGTGGCGACGATCGAGCGCGCCGAGGCGGCCAACGGCGTTAGCCGGCCGATCCGGCTGCTGGTCAATATCGAAACCCCGCGCGCGCTCACCCACGCCGCCGAGATCGCCGCCGCGCATCCGCGCGTGGCCGGTCTGCAATTGGGTCTGGCCGATCTGTTCGAGGCCCCGGGCATCGCCCGCTATGAGCCGGCCAACGTGCACGCGGCGATGTTCTCCATGCGCCTGGCCGCCGCGGCGGCCGGCGTGTTCGCGCTCGACAGCGCCTACGCCGACCTGCACGACGAAGCCGGCTACGTGGCCGAAGCGCGGATGGCGCGGCGGCTGGGCTTCATCGGCAAGACCTGTTTGCATCCGCGCCAGGTCGCCTTGGCCAACACCGCCTTCGCGCCGACGCCGGACGAATTGGACGACGCGCGCCGGATCGTCGCCGCGGCCGCCGCCGCGCCGGACGGCGGACGCGGCGTATTCGTGGTCGATGGGCGCATGATCGACTTGCCGTTTCTCAAACGCGCGCAGGCGTTGCTGGCCTCGGCCGAGCGCCATTGAAGCGCGGCGGTTCGAACCGCGCCGGCTCGACCGCGGCGGGTTGAAACAAGCGGAGTCGAGCCGCGCGGAGTCTAACGGCGCCGGCTCAGACACGACGGATTTGAGCGAAACACCAGCGCGCCCGGCCAGCCTGCGGCGCGCATCGAACACGGGGCGGGACTGAATGTCGCAATTCTTGTTGGCTTTCGCGCGATCCGGCCGCAGGGTCTGCGCTCGCGTCGCGTTCGCGCTGTTGTGCGCCGGCCTGTGCGCGTTCGCGCCGCTGGGCGCGGAACCGCTGACGCCGCTGGGCGCGGAACCGCTGACGCCGCTGCGCGCGGGTTCGTTGCCGGCGCTGCAGGCCGGCGGGGTGATCGGATTGGCCACGGTCGAAGGCCGCACCGTCGCGCTCGCCAGCGATCGCGCCTGGCGTTTGGACGTTAAAGGCGAACGCTGGCTGCCGCTGCAATTCGCCGGCGCGGCCGACGCCGGCGCGCTGATCGGCGACGGCACCCGCGCGTTCGTGCTGCCCAAGGATCTCAATGGCGGCGCACCGAACGCCGCCGTCATCGCCCAGATCGATGCCGACGACGGCGCGCTGCGATTGCAGGCCCTGCCGGCGCTGCCGCAAGCGCTGTCGCAACTGCGCGCGAGCGTCTCCGCCGACAGCCTGTCGGTGGCCGGCGTGGATGCCAACGGCGTCGGCCGTCTGTTCCAACGGCCGCTGCTCGATCAGCGCGCGGCCTGGACCGCGCTGCCGGGCTGGAGCGGCGGCGGCGCGCCGCGTTCGCTGGTCGCCCAGACCCGCGCGCTGTTCCTGATCGTCGCCGATGCCGGCGGCGGCGCCGACCGCATGCTGCGCTGGTCGCCCGACAAAACCTGGAGCGAAGTCGCGCGCGTGCCCGGCCAGGTGCTGGCCGGCGCCGGCCGCGCCACCGGTCAGGCGCACGTGCTGTATCCGCTGATCGACCCGGCCGCGCCGCAGGCCGCGGCCAGGCTGGCGATGTACCAGACCATCACCAACGCCTGGGCCGATCTGCCCGGCGCACACATCCCCGTCGACGCCGGCGCCACCGCGGCCTGGACCGACGGCGTGGCCTGGACGCGCGCGTCCGCCGACGGCGCGCAGACCGAATTCGCCACCGCCCAGGTCCGCGCCAGCAAGCTCGGGCTGCACTGGCTGGATTGGGTGGTGATCGTGGTCTATCTGGTCGGCATGATCGGCATCGGCCTGTATTTCTATCTGCGCGAGAAGCGCGGCTCGACCAGCAGCTTCTTCGTCGGCGGCCGCAGCATTCCGTTCTGGGCCGCCGGCATCAGCCTGTACGCGGCCAACACCAGCTCGATCAGCTTCATCGCCATTCCGGCCAAGGCCTTCGAGACCAACTGGCAGTACTTCGCCAACAACATCATCGCCGTGTTCGGGCTGATGTTCGTGGCGGTGTGGATCGTGCCGTTGCTGCGCCGGCTGGACTTGATGTCGGTGTTCTCGTACCTGGAAACGCGCTTCCACCCGACCATCCGCATGCTCGCCAGCGCGCTGTGCATCGTGGTGCAGATCGGCAGCCGCATGAGCGTGATCCTGTTCCTGCCCGCGCTGGGCATCGCCACCATCACCGGCATCAGCGTGTTCTGGAGCGTGATCCTGATGGGCGGTTTCACCATCGTCTACACCGCCATGGGCGGGATGAAGGCGGTGATCTGGACCGACTTCGTGCAGGTGATCGTCAAGATGGGCGGCGCGGTGTTCGCCATCGGCTACATGATCTGGCATCTGCCCGGCGGCTTCGAACAGTACTGGTCCACCGCGATGGCGCTGGACAAGATGCACACCTTCGATTTCAGCTTCGACCTGACCAAGGCCACGGTCTGGGGCTTCATCTTCCTGGTGGTGTTCGAGGTGGTGCTGACCTTCCCCAAGGATCAGGTGCTGATGCAGCGCACCTTGTCGACCAAGTCCGACAAGGAAGCCGGCCGTTCGATCTGGGCCTTCGCCGCGATCACCATTCCCGGCGGCATCATCTTCTACACCATCGGCACTTCGTTGTTCGTGTACTACCAGAACCACCCCGAGCGGATGAACCCGCTGCTGCCGATCGACGCGACCTTCCCGATGTTCATCGCCGCCGAGTTGCCGGTGGGCGTGACCGGGCTGATCATCGCCGGCATCTTCGCCGCGGCGATGGCGACCTTGTCGGGGATCATGAACTCGGTGGCCACGCTGATTTCGGTCGACTTCTACGACAAGCTGGCCAAGAACCGCACGCCCAAGCAGAGCGTGTTCTTCGCCGAGGTGATGACCGTGCTGGTCGGCCTGATCGGCATCGGCACCGCGCTGTTGCTGTCGAAGTTCGACATTCACTCATTGTTCGATCTGTCGATCGAACTGGCCGGTTTGCTCGGCGGCGGTTTCGCCGGTGCCTACACCCTGGGCATGTTCACCCGCCGCGCCAACTGGCAGGGCGTGGCGATCGGCATCGCCGGCAGCATCGTGCTGACCCTGGGGATCTGGACGCTGCAGATGGTGCACCCGTACTACTACCTGGCGATCTCGATCCTGCTGTGCATCGTCATCGGTTACGCGGCCAGCCTGTGCTTCCCGCCGCCGCCGCAGTCGTTGAAGGGATTGACGATCTTTCGCGACAAGGTCGCAGATTGAGCACCGCCGCGCGAACTCGCGACGATGCGTGCAACGCCGCGCCGATGGCGCGGCGGGTTCGGCCGCGGCGCGAGCGCAGCCGAGGAACAGGGACCGATGGCCCCGTCCGGAGAATCATCGTAGAAAGAAGCGGCGGCGAATCGAAAGCCCGCCGCCGCGCGCGTTCAGCGCGAAGGACCGCCCATGCCGCCCATTCCACCCATGCCCGGATCGTGCGAACCGCTCGGCACCGTGCGCTCGCCGGTGACCTGATTGACCTTCACCCGCCACGGATAGTGATCGCCCGAACCGCCGGTGCCGGCGACCTGCAAATGATTGGTCACCGCTTTGCGCCAGGCCGGCCCGGTGTTGGCGTTGCTCATGTGCGGGGTCTTGGAATGGTGGAAGGCGACATCGCCGCGCGCCATCGGGCAGGCCACCGCGCGGCCCTGATCGACCTCGCACATCAGCAGATCGCTTTTCACGCCCTCGACCAGGCGATGGGTCAACACGCCCTCGCGGTGGCCGCCGTCGATGAAATGCATGCAGCCGTTGACCGTGTCCACGTCCTGCAGCGGAATCCAGCCGGTGATGCCGCGATCGAACAGATTGCCGCCCCAGTAGCCTTCGTCCTGATGCCAATAGGTCGGCGCACTCTTGCCCGGCGGCTTGCCCAGAAACTGGTCGTACCAGAACGCCATCTCGCGCGACATCAACGAGGTGGCGAAACTCGCCAGCCAGGCGCGATAGGGCTGCTCGGCGATCTGCGGCCACACCAGGGTCGGCGAGGACTGCACGATCCGGAACGAACGTTGCTCCTTGCTTTCGCTGCTGTCCCAGGCCCAATCGTTGGCCAGCCGTTCTTTGTCGGCGAGCAACAGATCGCAGTGGGCTTCGATCCGATCCAGTTCGTCTTCCGGCAGCGCCTGGCGCACCACCAGATACCCGTGTTCGGCGAAGAAGGCGATCTGCTCCGGGCTGGCGACGGGGTACGGCATGGCGGCGTTCCGATGACGGATGAAATTCGCGCCGATTGTTCGCCGAGCGCGCCGCAGCGCCAAGACGCGGCGACTATATTCACACGCAGGTTCCGCTTGGCTCCGACAATGCGCCGTCCGACACAACGGGCGTGGCATGGGGCACGGCGCTCGGGTAGCCTGCCGACATCAACCAGCGGGGCCTCGTGGAAACCCAATTCCTAAACACGTTCGTCACCGTGGTCGACCAGGGTTCGATGGCCGCCGCCGCGCGCGTGCTCAACATCACCCCGGCCGCGGTCGCGCAGCAGATCCGCACGCTGGAACGCGAGATCGGCGCGCCGTTGATCGCCCGCGTCGGCCGCACCGTCAGCGTCACCGAGGAAGGCGCGCGGATCTTGCCGCGCACCCGCGAGCTGCTGCGCAACGTCGCCGACCTGCGCAGCGTCGCCAACGAAAGCGACGTCGCCGGCGAGCTGCGCCTGGGCGCGTGCCCGACCGCGCTGGCGGGGATGCTGCCGGACGTGCTCGCGCGCATGGTCGAGTCGTTTCCCGGCATCAATGTGTTCATCCAGCCCGGTTACTCGGCCGACCTGTATCACAGCGTGGAAAAGGGCGACGTCGATGCGGCGGTGGTGCTGCAGGCGCCGTTCCCGCTGCCCAAGACCTGCGAGTGGCAGTTGCTGCGCGAGGAGCCGCTGATCGTGCTGGCGCCGGCGAGCATGGCCGACCGCGATCCGCACGAGTTGCTCAAGACCCAGCCGCTGATCCGTTACGACCGTCACCATTGGGGCGGCCGCCAGGCCGACGAATACCTACGCCAATCCAACATCGTGCCGCGCGAGCGTTTCGAATTGAACGCGCTCAACGCGATCGCGGTGATGGTCGACCGCGGCCTGGGCGTGTCGCTGGTGCCCGACTGGGCGCCGCCGTGGCCGGAAGGCCTGAAGCTCGCGCGCATTCCGCTGCCCGATGCCTCGGCCAAGCGCTGCATCGGCATCGTCTGGTCGCGTTCGAGCGTGCGGGTGCGGCTGGTGACGGCGTTCTTGCGCGAAAGCCGCAAGGTGGTCGGGGTCGGGGCGTAGTAGCCACCCCGCCTCGCCCTTCGATCCCACCCAATCACCGCCCCCCCACCTCACCGTCATTCCGGCGAAAGCCGGAATCCATTTTGACTTTGCGCGTACTCCACGCCATCGACGCGGGTGCGGCCGAGATCAAGATCAAAATGGATTCCGGCTTTCGCCGGAATGACGGGGTGACGAATGGCGGGGTATCGAATGGCAGGCAATGACGGGTCTTTGGCGACCACAGCCCCCGCTCCGATGCTGCACCGCCGCAATAGTTTTTCTATCGATCCAGGCCACTTAAGCCAACAAAACCTAGTCTCTGAACATACCCCGCATCGGTTCCAACCGTGACGGCGAGCGCATAGGCTCGCTGGAAACTTGCACGGACGGTGCGCGAGGGGAAAGCCGCGACAGACGGCGGCGCCATCGTCCCGATGCATGCGAGCACGCGCCGCAACGGTATGCCCGCGCGATCACCGGCACTCAACGAGACAGACATGGTCAAGCCACTCACCGCCGCGATCGGCAGCATCCTGCTGCTGTCCACCATCGCGGGCAACGCGCAAGCCCAGCAAGCCGACCAGCAAGCCCGAACGCCCGCCGACGACGCCGGCGACAAAGCCGCGGTCAATCTCGACAACGTGGTGGTCACCGGCACCCGCAGCCCCAAGGCGGTCGACAAGATTCCCGGCGCGATCACCCTGGTGTCCAAGGCCGAACTGGCCCGCTCGCTGGTGCTGACCGAAGACGCCACCGCGGTGCTGGCGCGGACCGTGCCCGGTTACGCCGAGTCCTCGCAGGCGATGAGCAACACCGGCGAGAACCTGCGCGGCCGCGTCGCCCTGCGTCTGTTCGACGGCGTGCCGCAGGGCTCGCCGCTACGCGAAGGCACCCGCAACGGCACCTTCACCGACATGGGCGTGGTCGGCCGGATCGAGGTCATCAACGGCCCGTCCGCCTCCGAAGGCATCGGCGCCGCCGGCGGCATCATCAATTACCTGTCCGCCTCGCCGACCAAGGAAGGCAACGAGTTCACCGTCACCTCGCGCTACACCACCCAGTTCAAGGACGACAGCGCCGGCTGGAAGCTCGGCGCCACCTTCGCCCGCAAGGCCGGCAACTTCGACATGATCGCGGCGGTCTCGTTCCTGGACCGCGGCATCACCTACGACGGCAACGGCCGCCGCATCGGCATGAACACCAGCGGCTCGCTGGCCGACACCGAAGCGCGCAACCTGTTCCTCAAGGCCGGCTACGATTTCGGCGAAGACGGCGTGCAACGCATCGAAGGCTCGGTCAGCCACTTCAACATCGAAGGCAAGGCCAACTACGTGCAAGTGCTGGGCTGCCGGCCCGATGAGCGCGCGCTGTGCGGCGACACCCGCACCAATACCTCCGAGCGCGGCAGCATCTTCGGCTCCAAGGCCGCGATCAACGACTTCAAGCAATACCAGCTGACCTACACCCACGCCGATTTCTTCGGCGGCACGCTGACCTTGAACGGCTACAAGGCCGATCAGCAAATGCGTTATCTGCCGGAAAACACCATCGAACGGCAAGACCCGCTGATCGCGCCGATCAACTCGCTGTACGACCAGTCCGAAATCGTCACCGCCAAGAAGGGCCTGCGCACGTCGTGGGCGCGCCCGTCGCTGTTCTCGGTCGACGGCCTGGAACTGCGGGTCGGTCTGGACCTGGTCGAGGACACCGCCGAGCAGCGCCTGGCGCTGACCGACCGGTTGTGGGTGCCGCCGATGGAGTACAAGAGCCGCGCGCCGTGGATGCAGCTGTCGTGGGACATCGGCCCGGTGACGCTGTCGGGCGGCGTGCGCCGCGAAGACGGCGAGCTGCACGTGGACAGCTACACCACCACTTGGTACCGCGACCGCCGCAACGTCAACGGCGGCACTCTGGATTATCAGGAGACCTTGAAGAACTTCGGCGCGGTCTGGCGCATCGATGAGGCCTGGTCGGTGTTCGGCTCGTACGGCGAAGGCTTCACCCTGGCCAACGTCGGCATTCCGCTGCGCAATATCCAATGCTCCGGCGACGGCGGCAGCGTGCAGACCGACGGCTGCCCGAACGATCCGCCGATCAGCGTCGGGGATCTGCTCGACCTCAACGCGATCGTGGTCAAGAACACCGAGTTCGGCTTCAACTGGCGCGGCGAACGCGGTGCCCTGAGCGCGTCGCACTACGATTCCAAATCCGACTACGGCCAATCGCTGGCGATCGATCCGGCCACCAACGATTTCGTGCTGCTGCGCGCGCCGGTGCGGATCAAGGGCTATGAGCTGTCCGGCGAATGGCGCTTCAACCCGGATTGGCGCTTGAGCGCCGTGTACTCGCACACCCGCGGCAAGACCGCGTTCTGGTCGGCCGACGCCGCCGGCCGCTACGGCGCGGGCGGCTTGAACAAGCCGATGGGCGTGCTCGACATCAACCCGGACAAGTTCGCCTGGACCCTGACCTGGAACGTCCTGCCGCGCGCCGACGTCAGCCTGGGCGCGACCACGCTGTTCTCGCGCGATCTGTCCGGCAGCGACGTGCGCGCGTTCGACAACCGCAGCTTCAGCTTCGTCGAGAAGACCCGCGGCTACACCTTGTTCGACCTGGGCATGAACTACGAGACCGAGCGTTACGGCAAGTTCTCCGTCGGCATCGAGAACCTGTTCGACAAGCAGTACATCCTGAGCTGGTCGCAGCCGCCGGGCGGCTTCCAGAACTACTGGGCCGGGCGCGGACGCACGCTGTCGATCACCCATACCTTCAAGTTCTGAACCGCGCTCTCGCCCGCACCACACCGCCGCCGGCCCGCAGGCCCGCGGCGGCCGCTTTCGCTCTTCAGGACCTGATGCCTTGCCCGCCTTCGCCGCCCTCCGCTGTTGCCTGCTGATCCTGAGTGCGGGCTGGGCGGGCGCGGCGTTGGCCGGCAGCGATTCGCCGGCCGCGCGCGCCGATGACGCGGCCGCGGCGGACTTCGGCGCGCTGCACGCCTTCATGCGCAAGGCCACCGATGCCGACGGTTACCTCGGCGCGGTCACGCTGATCGTTCGCGATGGCCGCATCGTCGATTTCCGGGCCTACGGCCAACGCGATCTGGCCCGGCGCGAAGCGATGCGCCGCGATTCGATCTTCCGCATCTATTCGATGAGCAAGACCGTCGCCTCGGCGGCGGTGATGCTGCTGGTCGAACAAGGGCGGATCGGCGTGGACGATCCGGTGTCGCGCTATCTGCCCGAGTTGGTCGATCGCCAGGTGATGAGCGGCGATCCCGCTGCGCCACGCACCCGCGCGGCCGCGAGCGAGATCACTATTCGCCACTTGTTGACCCACACCGCGGGTTTCGCCGCCGGACTGCAAGGCGATGCCGCGGCGCAGGCCGCGACGCAACGCAACGATCCGCACGCCGCCGCCGACCTGCGCGGTTTCGTCGAACGTCTGAGCCAAGCGCCGCTGGCGGCCGATCCGGGCACCCGTTTCGGTTACGACGGCGCGGCGATCGAAGTGTTGGCGCGGGTGGTCGAAGTGGTGGGCCGGCAACCGTTCGATGCGTTCCTGCGCGAGCGGATCTTCCTGCCGCTGGGGATGCGCGACACCGGCTTCAGCGTCCCCGCTTCGCAACGCGGGCGGGTGGTGGATATCACGACGATGGACGACAAGGGCCGCTTGCGCATCGCCGATGGGCCGAGCGCGCGCGAGCCCGGTGCGGCTTTGAATGCGTATCCCAGCGGCGCGGGCGGGTTGTATTCCACCGCTTGCGATTACGCGCGGTTTGCGCAGATGTTGCTGGATGGGGGCGCGATCGCCGGCGAGCTGGGCGATGGCCGTTGCGAGTCGATGGCATCGCAAGACGCTGCAAAACCCGCAAAGCCGTCATTCCCGCGAATGCGGGAATCCAGCGACTTTCGTGCGAGTGCGACAAAGGCACTGGATTCCCGCGTTCGCGGGAATGACGGTAGGGGGGAGCGCGGCGAGCTTGATGTTTCGCGCTCGGAACCGCGCCGCCTGCTCCGCGCCGACACCGTCGCCGCAATGCTGCGCAACCAACTGACCATGCTCGACCCACCGGTGCACCAGTACAACGCCGGCGAAGGCTTCGGCTTCGGCGGCGCGGTGACCATCGACGTAACCAAGCGCGGCCAGCCCGGCTCGCTCGGCCGCTTCGGTTGGCCCGGCGCGGCCTCGACCACTTACGCGATCGATCCGGCACAACACTTGCTCGCCATCGCCCTGCTGCAGCATTTGCCGCGTGGCGACGGCGGCAAGGATCTGCCGCGGATCAGTCGCGATTTTTATCGACTGGTAGACGATGCGCTAAAGCAGCCGTACACCCCGAACGCGGATACGACGCAATGACCGGCAACAAACACCTTTCCGTCTTGGTCGCCGGCTCGGCTAACCTCGACTTCGTAGTCCGCGCCAGCCACGTACCCGCGCCCGGCGAAACCGTGCTCGGCCACGACATGGCCACCTACCCCGGCGGCAAGGGCGCCAACCAGGCGCTGGCCTGCGCGCGCGCCGGCGGCGCGGCCACACGCATGTTGCTGGCCTTGGGCGACGACGCCCACGCCGAGCCGATCGAACAGTCGCTGCGCGCAGCCGGAGTGGACCTGTCGATCCGCCGCAGCGACCGCGCCACCGGCACCGCCTTCATCTGCGTGTCCGACAGCGGCGAGAACGCGATCACCGTCGCCCCCGGCGCCAACGCGGCCCTGCGCGGCGACGACCTGCCCGCGCTCGACGGCGTGAGCTGGCTGCTGCTGCAACTGGAAACGCCGCTCGACGCGGTCCAGGCCTGGGCGCAACGCGCCCGCGCGGCCGGCGTGAAAGTCGCACTCAACGCCGCGCCCGCACACGCGCTGCCGGCCGGGTTGCTGGACTGCGTGGATCTGCTGATCGTCAACGAAGGCGAACTGGCGGCGCTGACCGGCATCGCCGACGACCTCGACGCCGCCGTGGCCGCAGTGCAAGTACCGCAACTGATCGTGACCCTGGGCGCGAACGGCTGCCTGGCCCGCATCGACGGCCAGCGCCTGCGCCAGGACGCCTTCGCGGTCGAAGCCGTGGACACCACCGCGGCCGGCGACACCTTCTGCGGCGCCTTGATCGCCGCGCTCGCCGGCGGCGCCGCCCCGGCGGCGGCCTTGCGCCGCGCCAGCGCCGCCTCGGCGCTGGCCTGCACCCGCCCGGGCGCGCAGACCAGCGTCCCCACTCACGCCGAAGTCGAAGCGCTGTTGCACACTGCCGATCGGCGGGTCGTCGCCGGCCCAGCGTCGGCCCCGGCCACCTGAGCGCCGGACACGAGCCCTGCAACCGCCCTGCCCGCCCACCGTTTTCGCGAATCCGAGTTCCCCATGTCCAGTTACGATCCCGCCGCCGACGCCGCCCCCGAAGACGAACGCCCGCGCGTGCGCAGCGAATACAAGTTCTCGCACGTCACCACCCAGCGCTATCTGCCGCTGCCGGGCAAGGCGCCGGGCTGGCCCTTCGCCGAGATCGGTCATTGGAAGATGGACGTCGACGGCACCCTCGACGACTGGATCGCCGAACTCAAGGATTGGCGCCGCGAGCATCTGATCCGGATCGGCTACGACGACGCCCATTACCGCCGCGCGGAACTGCAATGGGCGCAGCGCAATTTCGTCCACGCCCAGATGATGGCCGAGGACCGCTACTTCTACGATCCCGTCGAAGGCCGCTACACCGTCGACCGCTACCTCGACGATCTGCAACTTCGTTACGGCGGCATCGACAGCGTGCTGATCTGGCATGTCTACCCGAACATCGGCGTGGACGACCGCAACCAGTTCGATCTGGCCCGCGATCTGCCCGGCGGTCTGGACGGCTTGCGCGGCGCGATCGACGACTTCCACCGCCGCGGCGTGCGCGTGTTCCTGCCGACCATGCCCTGGGACCAGGGCACACGCGACAGCGGCAGCAAAGACTGGCAATGCGTAGCCGAACTGGTCGCCGCGGTCGGCGCCGACGGCGTCAACGGCGATACCTACAACGGCGTGCCGCGCGCGTTCTTCGACGCCTGCGACGCGGCCGGCCATCCGGTGGTGCTGCAGCCCGAATCGACCATCAGCGCCGAGGAAGCGCTGATCTGGAACGTGCAGAGCTGGGGCAAGAAGGCGCCGAACGAACTCATCCCGCCGGTGGCGAAGTTCAAGTGGCTGGAACCGCGCCACATGATCAACTACGAAAACCGCTGGGGCCGCGACCGCAACCACGACCTGCAATACATCTTCTTCAACGGCGTGGGCTACAACGCCTGGGAAAACATCTGGGGCCTGTGGAACCAACTGACCGATCGCGATGCAGAAACCCTGCGCCGCATCGCCGCCATCGAGCGCGCGTTCGCCGCGCACATGGTCAGCGCCGATTGGCGGCCTTATGCGCGCACGCTGCAGGCCGGCGTGTTCGCCAGCCGCTTCCCGCACGCGGGTTCGACGGTGTGGAACCTGGTCAACCGCAACGAGTACGGAGTCTGCGGCGAGCAGATCGCGGTCGAACACCGCGACGGCAACCGCTATTACGACCTGTGGAACGGCGCGGCCTTGCAGCCGCGCATCGACGGCGACCGTGCCGTGATCGAGTTCGCGATGGAAGGCCGCGGCTTCGGCGCGCTGCTGGCGCTGTCGGCGGACGCCGAACAGCCGGACCTCGAAGAATTCCTGACGCGCATGCGCGAACGCGCGGCCACGCCGCTGCATTGCTACAGCGCGCAGTGGCGCTCGCTGCAGCAGCGGTTGCTGCCGATCGAAGCGGTCGCGCCGGTCGCCGCCGCGCCGGAGGGCATGGTCGAGATTCCCGCCGGCGAGTTCGAGTTCAAGGTCGGCGGCGTGCAGATCGAAGGCCAGACCTGGGAAGGCGTGGACGTGCAGTACCCGTGGGAAGACAGCGCGCGCCGCAACCACCGCAAGCGCATGCGCTTGCCGCGCTTCTTCATCGACCGCACGCCGGTCACCAACGCGCAGTATCTGCAGTTCGTCCGCGCCAGCGGCTACGCGCCGCGCGACGCGCACAACTACCTGCGCGACTGGATCGACGGCGCGCCGCGGCCGGGCTGGGACAACCGTCCGGTCACCTGGGTGTCGATCGAAGACGCGCGCGCCTATGCGCAGTGGGCCGGCAAGCGCCTGCCGCGCGAGTGGGAATGGCACTACGCCGCGCAAGGCGACGACGGCCGCTTGTACCCCTGGGGCAACGACTGGCGCGAGGACGCCGTGCCCGCGCCCAACCGCGCACGCCGCCTGCGCGCGCCCGAGGACGTCGACGCGCACCCGGCCGGCGCCAGCCCGTTCGGCGTGCTCGATCTGGTCGGCAACGTCTGGCAATGGACCGACGAATACCACGACGAACACACCCGCGGCGCGGTGCTGCGCGGCGGCAGTTCGTACCAGCCGCAGACCTCGCATTGGTATTTCCCGCAGGCCTATCGCCTGGACCAACACAACAAGCTGCTGCTGATGGCGCCGAGCAAGGACCGCTCGGGCTGCATCGGCTTCCGCTGCGCCGCCGATGCGAGCTGAAGCATGAGCCCTCGCGATTTCGTTCCCGCGATCGATCCGGCCGGCATTCGCCTGGGCGGCCTGCTCGGCGATGCCTTGCGCGCCAACCTGGAAGGCCGGCTCTCGCATTTCATCGTCGACGAAACCAGCCCGGCGATCGCGATCTTCGCGCCGGAGCGGCGCCAGCAGAACCTGGAAGGCGATTGGTACGGCGAACACGCCGGCAAATGGCTGATCGCCGCGGCCAAGGCCGCCGCGCGCAGCGGCGACGCCGGCTTGCGCGCGCGCGTGCACCGGGTCGCCGACTTCCTGATTTCCACCCAGGAACCCGACGGCTACCTGGGCACCTACGCGCCCGAGCGCCGCTTCATGCGCAAGCAAGCGCCGCAGCCGGTCAGCTGGGACGGCGCGCCGAGCGTGCGCACCTGGGACATCTGGACCCATGCCTACCTGATGCTGGGTTTTCTGGAAGTGCACCGGCATTTCCGCGAACCGCGTTACCTCGACGCGGCGCGCAAGATCGGCGACTTGTGTTTGCGCACGCTCAGCGGCGGCGCGATCGACATCACCGAACTGGGCAACCACCACGGCATGTCGGCGACGGTGTTGCTGGATCCGGCGGTGGAGCTGTACATGGCCAGCGGCGACCGCGCGTACCTGGATCTGGCGCTGACCGTACTCGGCCAGGCCGACGCGCATCCGCAGCTGGCCCTGCTCACGCGCGCGTTGGGCGGCACCGACGCGGCCTGGATCGCGACCGGCAAGGCCTATCAACTGGCCTGGAATCTGGTCGGTCTGGCCAAGCTGTACCGGGTCAGCGGCCACGCCGACTACCTGCGCGCGGTCGAATCGGTGTGGCTCAGCATCCGCGAGCATCACCTCACCCTCGGCGGCGGCCCCTGGGGCGGCGTCGCCCACCGTTCGCGCGAAGCCTTCAATCCGGCCGGCGTGTTCAGCCCGCAAGGCTATGTGGAAACCTGTTCGACGCTGGCCTGGATTCAGCTCAACCGCGAGTTGTTGGCGATCACCGGCGATGCGCGTTACGCCGAGGAGATCGAGCGCTCGGCCTATAACGACCTGCTCGGCGCGCAGGCGCCCAACGGCGAGGACTGGTGCTACTACGTCTTCCCCAACGGCCGCCGCGTGCACACCACGTATTGGCGCTGCTGCAAATCCAGCGGCGCGATGGCGCTGGAAGAACTGCCGGGCGTGGCCTACACCCGCGGCGACGACGGCGAGATCGCGGTGAATGTGTATGGCCCGGGCTCGGCGCATATCGCCCTGGCCGCGGCCGGCGATGTCGGCATCCAGCAAGACACCGACTATCCGTTCTCCGGCGAGGTGCGCCTGCGCATCGCGCCGCAACGCGAAGCCGAGTTCGCGTTGAAGCTGCGCATTCCTTCCTGGGCCGAAGGCGCGCAGGTCGAAATCAACGGCACGCCGGCCGAGGGCGCAGTTGCGGCCGGCGACTACTTCAGCATCCGCCGCCGCTGGCGCCAGGGCGACACCATCGCGCTGCGCCTGCCGATGGCGCCGCGCACGCACGTGGCGATCAATCGCAACGTGCAAGAGTCGCGCGCGCCCGACGGCAGCGCGGTCGCGCAGGAAGTGCTGCACTACGAATATCTCGCCGTCACTTGCGGGCCGCTGGTGTATGCGACCGGTTTGATCGACGGCTTCAAGACCGAAGAAACCCTGCGCCTGCCCGCTGCGCCCGAGTCGGACTGGCTGCATTGGTCCGCGCCGGACGCGCGCGATCCGCTGCCGCGGATCGAGCTGAATCCGGGCTACCGCGAACCGCTGGTGTTCAAACCGTACTACTGCGCCGGCGGCCGCATCGATGGCGCGTGGCGATTGACCTGGATGTCGCTGGCGCCCCAGGCGGCCGGCGCGAACGAGGATCGCGCATGACTTCGCATCGGTTACACATCGGCCAAGCAAGAATTTGTAGCGCCAGAACATATGCCGCCCGCCTGTTTCCGCGCGTGTGCGCGGCGCAGAGTTGAACGGCCGCAAGGCAACCGCTTCCGGATTACCCACCGCATGGATTCCAATTCCCCCCACTTCGCCGGCGAACCGCGCCGCGGCACCGGCGAAGGTCCGCTGGCCGGCGTGCGGGTGCTCGATCTGAGCGCCTACATCGCCGGACCGTTCGGCTGCTCGCTGCTCGCCGATCAGGGCGCGGACGTGATCAAGATCGAACCGCCCGACGGCGACAATCTGCGCCAGTATCCGTCCACCCTGGCCAGCGAAAGCCGCGCCTTTCTCGGCGTGAACCGCAGCAAGCGCGGCATCGTGCTGGATCTCAAGCAGGCCGCCGACCACGCGGTGTTGTTGCGGCTGGTGCGCGAAGCCGACGTGCTGGTGCACAACTTCCGGCCCAGGGTGCCGCAGCGGCTGGGCATCGATTTCGAACGCTTGCAGCTGATCAACCCGCGCCTGATTTATTGCGCGGTCACCGGTTACGGCGAAAGCGGGCCGATGAAGGACAAGGCCGGTTACGACCAGGTGCTGCAGACCATGACCGGCATGTGCGCGCTGCAAGGCCCGCGCGGCGGCCCGCCGGAAATCATCTACGGCTCGGTGGTCGACTATTACGCCGCCGCCTTGCTCGCCGCCGGCGTGTCCTCGGCCTTGTTCGAACGCGAACGCAGCGGGCTGGGCCAATTCGTCGGCGTGTCGCTGCTGCGCAGCGCGCTGACCATGCAATCGGCGCGGATGATCTGGGCCGAGGGCGAAAGCCTGGACATCGGCCGCGACATGCGTTCGGGCGGCGTCACCGGCATCCACCCGACCCGCGACGGCCACATCTACATTTCCGCCAACACCGCGCGGTTCTGGAAATCGTTGTGCGAGAAGACCGGGCTGAGCGAACTGGCCGAGGACCCGCGTTACGACAGCGTGCGCAAACGCGCGCAAGCCGCGGGCGAGATCGTGCCGCGCCTGCACGCCGCCCTGGCCGCGCGCACGGCGATGGAATGGGAAGCGTTGTTCGGCGATGAGGTGCCGTGCGCGGCGGCGCGGCGGATCGAGGACATGTTCGAGCATCCGCAGGTCGTCGCCGAAGGCATCGTCGGCAGCATCGACCACCCGGGCGTCGGCCGGTATCGCGGCGTGGCGCAGTCGATCAAGTTCGGCCGCACTCCGGGGCCGGCGGCGTTCGCGGCGCCGATGCTGGGGCAGGATACGCAGGCGGTGAAGGATGAGTTGGACAGTACTGGCAAGGTCGGTCGAGGCCGGCGTTAACTCAACGCGGCTCCCACGCTCCCGCCTCCGCGCCACCCCCTACACCCGTCATTCCGGCGAAAGCCGGAATCCATTTTGATCCTGCTTCTGGCTCTAACCACGGAACAAAGCAAAGACAACGGCAAAATGGATTCCGGCTTTCGCCGGAATGACGGTGGTGGGGGATTGCGGTCGAAGCTGGCGGAGATTGCCGTCGGTAGCGCAGTGCGGCCGATCTGGCCGCTGACTCAATACCGCCCCGCGCCCGCCTCCACCGCGAACTTCTCCCACAACTCCTCGAAATGCCCACCGAAGCTGCGCACCAGGTTCGCATCGTCGGTCACCACCAGATTCTCCTCGTTGCTGGTGGTCGCGCTGCGGGTCCAATTGAAGCTGCCGTTGGCCAACAAGCGCCCGTCGAACAACGCGAACTTGTGGTGCATATGGAACGGGCTGTCGTCGATCCGCACCGCCACGCCCAGCTCACGCAGGCGCAGCACGTCGCTGCCTTCGTCGTATTTCTTGTCGTTGTCGCTGATCACCCGCACCTCGATCCCGCGCCGGTGGCAGGCCAGAATCTCCTCGGTCAGGCGATCGTCGGAAATGGTGTAGACGCAGATCGCGACGCTGCGCTTGGCGCCGCGGCACAGTTCGCGCAGCTTGCGCAGGCAGGCGTCGCCGGGAGCGAAATAGGCGCTGGACACCACCGCGGCCGGCGCGGCCACCGTGTCCAGGGTCTTGACCACCTGCTCCAGCCAACGCAACGCATCCAGGGTCCGCACCGGCTCGGCCAGCATCAGCTCGCGGGTCATGTCGAAGGCGCGGTTGCGCAAATAGCGCACCCGGTCGGCGCCGATGCCCGCGCCCAACTCGCGCAGTTCGAACTTTTCTTCGTTGTCGAGCGCGTAGTCGTCGAGACTGTCGCGCAGTTTGCGGTCGAGCTGTCCAAAATCCATTTACGTCGATCCCTCAGCGTTGGATACGGCCGTTGAGCCGGTCGGCGAATTCGTTGAGCGCGCGTTGCAGCTCTTTCTGTTGCTCGGTCATCGCCGCGCGGGTCGGCGCGTCGTGGACCTCGCGTTCGCCCAATTGCTTGAACAGCTCCACCAGCGCCTCGTTGATCCGGCTCTGGCGGTCGCCGCTGTCCTGCAGGCGTTCGACCAAGGGATCGAAGGCCTGCCGCAACGACGGCCCCAGGCGGCTCAGCAGCGCATCGAAATCCGGCGCGGGCGCGGGCTCCTGCGGCGGCGGCGCGGCAGGCGTCGCGCTGGCCTGGGCCACGCGTTCGAGCGCGGCCAGAATCTCCGCCCACGGCGCCGGATCGGCTACCGGCGCCGCGGCGACCGGCGCGCGGCTGGCCGCCGAATCCAGCGCGCGCACGCTTTCGACCAAGTCGTTGAGCTGGGCGACCACGCGCCCGCCGACATCGTCGTCGCCCGCGCCCATTGCCTTGTTGCGCAGGAAATCGCGCTTGATCTGATTCCAGCGCGCGCTCTGCTCGGCGCTGAGCACGCTGCGCAACTCGGCCAGCTTGAGCAGGTTCTCTTCGGCGCCGGAGGTCAGCAACTGCGCCTCGCCCAGGTAGTGATCGCCGATCAACTGCTGCAACTCGGCCTGATTCATCACCGGCGAAATCTTCTCCGCCAGCTTGTTCATGTTGCGATAGCTGCCCTGCAGCTTGAACGGCGGCTCGGTGCGGTAGCTCTCGGCCTGGGCGGCGCTGGCGATGTATTGCTGGTTGACCTTGTAGACCACGTCGCGGACCTGGATCAGCCGCTCCAGGGTCGCGGCGATCTCGTTGATCTCCGCGCCGCTGTAGGCGTGGCTGAGTTCGTTGGCCGAGAACGGCTTGCCCTCGGCCTTGGCGACGAAGCGGTACAGATCGGCCATCTCGCGCGTGGCCAACGGCGCCAGCACCGGGTTGGAGGTCAGGCTGTTCTCGATATAGCTCAGCAGGAACGAGGCCTCCATGCCGCCGAGCACGTCGCCGAGGTTGTAGATGTCGGCGCGGTTGGCCAGCATGTCCGGAATCTTGAACACCTCGCCGGACTCGGTGTACGGGTTGCCCGCCATCACCACGCAGAACTTCTTGCCGCGCATGTCGTAGGTGCGGGTGCGGCCCTTCCACACGCCCTCGATGCGGCGGGTGCCGTCGCACAGGGAAATGAACTTCTGCAGGAATTCGGGATGGGTGTGCTGGATGTCGTCGACATACAGCATCACGTTGTTGCCCATCTCCAAGGCCAGATTGAGCTTGTCCAATTCCTGTCGCGAGGTCGCGTCCGGCGCCTGGGCCGGATCGAGCGAGCGCACCTCGTGGCCGAGCGCGGGGCCGTTGATTTTCATGAAAATCAGGCCCAGCCGGTGCGCCACGTATTCCATCAACGTGGTTTTTCCGTAACCCGGCGGCGAGATCATCATCAGCAAGCCCATCAGATCGCTGCGCTTGCTCTCGCCGACCGTGCCCATCTGCTTGGCCAGGTTGTCGCCGATCACCGACAGGTAGACGTCGTTGATGAGTTTGTTGCGCACGAACGAACTCAGCGGACGCGGCTTGAATTCATCCAGGCGCAAGGCGTGGCGCTCGCGGCCGACGATCTCCTGGCGCAGCGCCTGATAGCGCTGGAAGCCGGGCACGAAGTTCTCGCGGTGATGGCGCAGACGCGCCGACCAGTCGTCGATGGCCAGGCTCATGCGGCCTTCCTGGATCCGCGCGTGCTCGCCGAGCAAGCCTTGCACCGGCGCGCTGAGGTCGGTCTCGGCGATCTTGCGCGGGAAACCGTCGTCCAGCAGCGCCAGCGCCGCGGCTTCGGCCGCGTAACCGGCGATGGGCATCAGTTCCGGGTCGCGCGCCAAGGCCTCCAGCCAATGCAGCGCCAGCGCCCAGCGCGCGGCCGGACGTTCGCGCAGCGATTCCAAAGTGCCCACATAGCCGTCCCACATCCGCGCGGCGGTGAGCTTTTCGCGCAGCGCGTTCGACAACCGCTGGGCGTACTTGCTGAAGACGAACTGCGGATGCTCGGCCGACAGTTCCAGCACCAGGTACTCGGCGGCGCGCGGGGTCAGCGCCGGGTCGATCGGCAGCGCCTGTTCCTGCGCGTACGCGGCCATGGTCTGCGCGACTTCGCCGCGCAACGCCTGCAACCCCGCCGGGCTGCCGAACAGCCGCTCGATATCGGCCGCGGTGCGGGCGCGCTCCGGCCATTGCGCGGCGCCGTCGGAACCGCGGCATTGCGACCAGAACCACGCCGCCCAGGCGCGCGCCGCCGGCTCGTAGGCCAGGCTGCCGGCGCTGTCGCGCAAGGGCAGCAGCGCGCGCAGGATCAGGCTGGCGTCGTGATCGTGGATGCCCTTTTCATAGCCTTCGCGATAGCGCGGCGCGGCGAAGTCGCGCACCGTGCGCGCCAGCGTCTCGGGCTGGGCCAGTTGCTGGCGCAACAGGTCCAGACTCAGACCGTCGCTATTGGCCGCGGCGGCTTCGATCACCAATCCGGCCAGATACTCGCCGCGGTACAGCTGCGCCGATTCCGAATCCATCGACACGCCCCAATACGCGCGGGCGGCGTCCAGATCGGGGCTGTTCAAGGGCTCGAAGAAATCGGTCCCGGTCAGATGCAGATTCAACACCTCGCCGCGCGGCAGCAAGGTCAGATCGAGTTCCTGGGTGTTGACGCTGAAGCGATGGCGCGGCCCCAGCTTGATCACATCGCCGCCGGCCTCGAACAACTCGCTGCGGTCGCGCAACGCCCGCACCGCCTGATCGCGCGCGCCCTTGAGCCGCGCTTCGACGTCGTCGGCCTTGACGCTGTCCTTGAGCGAGCGCAGACGCTCGGCCAACTCGCGCAACTTCAGGATCAGCGCATCGCCGGCGAAGAACGCATTGAGCTCATCGCTGTTGGCGAAGCGCGCGGTGCGCCGGCTCAGGCCGTCGAGGATGCGCTTGGCCGCGTCCATCACCGCCTGCGCCTTGCGCTGGCGGTCGTCGAGCAAGGTCTGCTTGTGCGCCTCGAAAGTTTCCAGCAGTTCTTCGCGCTTGGACAGAATGTCGCCGAGGAAGGCTTCGTGCTCGCCGAACTGGCTCTCCAGTTCCTCCAGCTGCACCATCAGCCGCGAGAGCTGCTCATCGGCTTTTTCCGGATCCTGCGCCAGCGCCAGGGCGCTGGCGATGCTCTGGCCGAACAAGGTGAACTGGGCGCCGAACTGCGCCACCGATTCGGCCGAACCCAGGCTCTTGCGGCGCTGGTCGGCGCGCGCCTTGGCCTGATTGAGCTTGGCGTAGATTTCCGAAATCGATTCGACGATGCGGGTGCGCTGGGTGGCGTCGTCGACCTTGAGCGTGGCCATCAACGCCGACAGCATGTCCAAATCGCCCGACAGCGCCTGCATCCGGGTCAGGGGCTCGGCCAATTGCGCCACGCTGGCGGCCTGCTGCGCCTGCGCATCCAGCCCTTGCAGTTCCGTCGCCAGCGGCGCCAGCGCCTTGTCGCCGGCGAGGAAATCGCCGGTCGCAGCGCCGATGCGCTGGTGCGCGGCGATCAAGGCCTGCTCCATCGCGTCGATCGCGGCCACGTCGATGTAGCGGTAGTCGCGGATGGTCAACAGATGGCCGCGCTGCGCGGTCAGCGCGTTGAGCGCGTCGACGAATTCCTGGACCCGCTCCCAGTTCTCCGGCTGCAGGCTGTCCAGCAGCGCTTTCTGCTTGCTCTGCGCCTCGCGCATGGCCCGGTCGGACTGGCCGCGGATGCCTTCGACCTTTTCGTATTCGTCCAGCACCGACTCGGCGGTCGCGGCGATCTCGCGCAACAACGGCGCGACATCGCCGCAGTTCGGGTCCGATAACCAGTGGTGCGCGTCGAACAGGCGCCGGGTGTTCTGCGCCAACAGACCGTAACGCTGCGCCGAGACCTCGGTGGCCTCGATCTCGCGGCTCAGGCTGATCAGTTCGGACACGCCGCGGACCAGTTCGGCGTTGCCGATCTTGCCCATGAAGGTGTTGCCGGCCGGCTGCCGCGCCGCGTATTCGTCGCTGGCGTACGGCGTCTGCCAGACCTGCATTGGGTGCACCCGGGTCGGCTCATCGCTTTCGGTGGCGAAGATCACCATCCGCCCGTCTTCCAGGCGCGCATAGCCGTGACCGAAGATCGGCGTCTGCAGGCGCCGCTCGATCATGTTGTAGGTGAACATCGCGGTGCGGCCCTGCTCGGGCTCGTAGAACAGGTACAGCACGTCCTCGCCGTTGGGCGAACGGATGCTGCGCTTGTAGCGCATGCCGTCCATCGACTGGTCGAAGCGCTTGTGCTCGCCGTTTTGCAGGTAATAGCCGCCGGGGAAAATGATGCCGTGGTCTTCCGGCAACTGGATGCAGGCCAGGCCGATTTCGTCCAGGCGCACGATCTTGCGGGTCAGCGTGTTGAAGACCAGATAGCGCCACTGCTCTTCGCGATACGGCAGGATCTTGAGCAGGATCAGGCTGCCGACCTTGGCGAAGTCGACCTGCGCATCGTCCAGCGACTGGGTCTTGTCCTGGACCGGCTCGCGGTAGACGCCCTGGCCGTCCTCGGTGTTGTTCTCGACCTTGATGGTCAGATCGCCGCCGACCGTCTCGACGAACACGCTGTCGAGAATATTCAGGTGCGGATGGCGGCCGTTGACGGTCATCTCGCGGCCGGCGCGGATCCATTCGAAATCGAACGGCGCCGGCAGCGCGATGTCGCGCTCGCCGCGGTTGTCGATGTAGCGCACTTCGCCGCCGGGCGAAATCGACCAGCGGAACACCCGCAGGTCGGTGATGCGCTCGCCGATCTGGAACGCGGCCAGCAGCTTGCTGTCGCGCACGATCAGCTGGATCAGCCGGGTGTGCTTGTAATACGCGTACAGCTCGCGGAAATCCTGGGCGAAGCTGTCGATGCCCAGGAAGCTGCCCTTGAGCTCGACCGGAGTGACGTCGTAACCCTCCGGCCCCTGCACCAGCTTGTACAGGCAGAACACGTCCGCGACCGTGGTCTCTTTCTTGAGCCCCATGAACACGTTGTAGCCGAACACCAGGTGCTCGCCGACCTGGACGATGTCGCGGGCGACGCAGTTGTTTTCGGTGCGCAGGCGGAAGCGCCCGATCACTTCCATCTGGCTGCTGCCGAACTCGCTCAGGCGCTGCTTGTTCAAGCCGTCGGCGAGGCCGCGCAGGCGCTGGCCCTGTTCGCTCAGGCGCTTGCTCAGCACCTCGTAGGCGCCGCCCTGGGCGACGGCTTGGTCGACCGTCGCCCCGGCTTCGGGCTTGGCGCCGTCTTTGGAAGTTGCGCCCGCTGCCGCGGTCGGCTTGGTGTCCGCCATCAGTCCTTCGTCCTACCGATCCGGCTCCTGGCGCGATAAGCCCGCGCCGGAGACATCCATCCGATGCGCCGCCGCGCGGGCGGCGCATTCCCTGGCCCGCGCCGCGCTCAGGAATCGAGCGCGGTTTCGCCGGCGGCCTTGCCGTCCGGCGCGCCTTCGGTCTTGCTCAGCAGCCGCTGCAACACGTCCTGCACGATCGGACTCTTGCCGGCCACGCCTTCGATGGCCTTGCCCACCGACAGCGCCTTGGCGAAGGAATCGAAGAACGCGCCTTCGCCGCCGACGATGTCGATGTTGGCCTTGCTGAGCGCGGCGGCCAGCACGTCGGCCTGTTCCTTGGCCACTTCCTTGTTGGCGTCGATGCCGGCGATGGCCTGCTCGAAGTTCTTCTCCAGCTGCATGCGGAACTCTTCGTGCGCACGCGCCTGATCGCTGAGCGAATCCAGCGCGCCGAACTTCTGCGACAGGCCCTCGGCTTCGGACTTGAACTTCTGCAGCAGCACCTCGGCCTCGGACAGGCCCAGGTCGCGGTTGGCCTTGGCCTTGGCCGCGCCCAGCTGTTCTTCGCCGCGCGCCTGGGCGAACAGGTTTTCTTCCAGCACCTTGGCGTCGGACAGGCCCTGCTTCTGCTTGGCGTCGGCCTGCGCTTCGATCACCCGCGCCTGGGCCAGGCCCTTCTCCTGCTCGCCCTTGGCTTCCGCGCCCATGGTCTCGGCGACCACGCGGGCCTTGGCCAGACCTTCCTTTTCGATCGCCGCGGCGGTGATCTCGCGCACCCGCGCATCGGCCAGACCCGGCGCGGCGCGCTCGGCCTCGATGCCTTCGGCCATCTTCTTCTTGGCCTCCGACTGCTTGCCGGCCGCTTCCAGCTCGGCCTGGGCCAGCGTGGTCATTTCGATGGCCTTGTGCTTGGACGCGACCTCATCGGCCTCGGCCTGCTTGACCTGACGCACCAGCTCTTCCTCGGCCTGGGCCTGAGCGTGCAACACCATCACCTGCTTGGCGCGGTCGGCCTCGGAGACCTGGCGCACTTCCTTGATCCGCTCTTCTTCCTGGGCCACGGTCTTCTCGACCGCGATCCGGTCGCGGATCACGTTGGCGATTTCCTTGCGCTGTTCTTCCAGCGCCTTTTCCTTCTCGATCCGGTTCAGCTCGACCTCGCGCTCGCGCGCCACCACTTCCAGATCCTTGGCCCGGGTGACCTTCTCGACCTCGATCACCACCGCGCGCTGGCGATTCTGCTGGGCGACTTCGACTTCGCGCTGGCGGTTCTGCTCGCGGATGTCGAGCTGCTCCTGCACGCCGATGCGCGCCTGCTCGGCCTTCAGCCGCTCTTCTTCCTGGACCTTGAGCGTCTCGGCCTGCTCGCGCGCCTGGATGGTCTGGATCTCGCGCTTCTGCCGCGCTTCGGCATCGGCCTGCTGGCGTTCGAGCGCGAGCATGGCTTCGCGGGTTTCCACGTTCTTCTTGGTGATCGCCAGTTGCTCGTTGCGTTCGAGCTCGTTGGTGATGACGTTCTGCGCCGCGGTCAGTTCGGTGATCTTGCGGATGCCTTCGGCGTCGAGGATGTTGGTCGGGTCCAGCGAGGACTTCGGCGTTTGTTCCAGATAGTCGATGGCGACGTCTTCGAGAATGTAGCCGTTGAGGTCGTTGCCGATCACCTCGATGATCCGGTCGCGGAACTCCTGACGGTTCTCGAACAGCTTGACGAAATCGATCTGCTTGCCGACCGTCTTCAAGGCTTCGGAGAACTTGGCGTTGAACAGCTCGTTGACCGCGGTGCGGTCCGAAGCGCGGTCCACGCCGATGGCCTTGGCCACCTTGAGCACGTCCTGCTGGGTCTCGTTGACGCGCAGGTAGAACGCGACGGTGATGTCGGCGCGCATGTTGTCCTTGCAGATCAACCCGTCCTTGGCCCGGCGGTCGACTTCCAGGGTGATCAAGGAGATCTTCATGAACTCCTTCTTGTAGATCACCGGATACACCAGCGCGCCGGTGAAGTGCACCTTCGGCGTGGAGGACATGTCGTTGACGATCAGCGCGGTGCCTTGCGGAACCTTGATGTAGAACGCCTTGAACATCAGCAGCATGACGAACACGATCAGCACGGTGACGCCGATCAGCGTCAGCACCATGATTGCAGTACCCATTTGCATCTCCCTA
Source organism: Pseudomonas sp. CGJS7 (assembly GCF_036961695.1). Classification (NCBI taxonomy): domain Bacteria; kingdom Pseudomonadati; phylum Pseudomonadota; class Gammaproteobacteria; order Pseudomonadales; family Pseudomonadaceae; genus Pseudomonas; species Pseudomonas sp. CGJS7. Next base: position 37,144 of record NZ_JBAMDI010000106.1, read on the forward strand.
TGACTCGACTACCTGTGTTACGGACGCGGCGGCCGTAACGATATGGACGGAATGTCGCCGTGAGGCGTCACGCGCCGCGGAATTCGTCCTCGCTGACCACGCGGTAGGCGTTCTGGTCTTCGAGGTATTCGATCAGCACGACGCGATCGCCGCGCTTGAAGCGTTCGGGGTCGTCCTCGCGGATCTGCAGGATCAGGCCCGCGCCGCCGTCTTCGACGCTGGCGGTGCCGGTGATCCGGTTGACCGGGGTGCGGATCACCGCGGTCTGGCCGAGGATCGGCCGCGGCGGGCCGGGCTGCATCTTCTGCAGCAGCTTGCGCACCGGACGCAGCGCGAACGCCGCCACCGGTATCGCCAGGGCGAAGGCGACCACGATGGTCACCGCGCCGCCGACGATGCGCAGGGTCGCGGTCGGCAGCAGGTTGAGCAGATAGACATCGGCCAGATAGGTCAGCGCCCACGACACCCCGATCAGCGCGCTCAGCACGACCGTGATCGGAATTCCGCCCAGGCCCAGCCGCATCAGCGGATCGAACACGCTCTGGTGCTGATGGTGCGCGCCGTCGGCCAGGGTGTGATCGCTCAGAACGTGGCCATGGCTGTGCGCACCCAGGCCATCGCCGTGGCCGTGCAAGTCGCCGCCGACCCAGCCGTCGATCATTTCGCCGCCGACCAGACCCAAGGCCGACAGCAGCCAGTAACAGATCACCACCCCGAACAGGACGGTGTAGAACGCCGTCGGCAGCGTAAATATGGTGCTGATGAACTCGAACATCGTCTCCCTCCCCCGCTTGCCGCCGTCCCGGCGGCGCCTGCATTGCGCCGGCCCGCTCAGCCCGGCATTTTTTCCCGCAACCTGCGCAGCACCGCGTCGGCGCCGCCGTCGTCGGGCATGATCCCGGCTTCGCGCAGCTTGCGGTCGAGCGCGTCGCCGCGTTCGCTGCGCGCCAACTCCGCCGCCGCCTCCATCCGCGCGCCGCGCTCGGCTTGTTTCTGTTTGATCCGCGCCAGCGAATCGATCGCGGTCTGCAATTTGTTCTGCGGCCCGGCATAGCGCTGGGCCACCGCAGCTTGCGCGCGCTGCACGCTCTCGGTGGCCTTGACCGTGTCGAGCTGTTGCTTGAGCCGGCGGATGTTGCCTTCGGCCATGGCCACCGCCTTGCGCAGTTCGGCGGCGCTGGCGGCCAGTTCTTGCAGATGGCGCTCGTCGTCGCCGCGGTTGGATTCGAGCTGGACGATCTTGTCGGCGACTTCGCGCGCCAGGGTTTCATCGCCGGCTTCCAGCGCCTTGAGCGCGTAGCCTTCGTATTCTTCGACTTTCTGGCTGTGCTCGGCCAGCGCGCGTTGCGCCAGGGTGTGGCGGGCGAGCAGATGCGCCAGCGATTCGCGCGACTGGCGCAGCTCGATGTCGCAGTCGCGGATTTCCTGATCCAGGATCCGCAGCGCGCGGCTGTCGACCCAGGCCTCGCCGAGCTCGTGCGCGCCGCCGCGCAGCGAGGTCAGCAGCTTGCTCCAGATGTTGTCGCCGCCGTCGTGTTTGCCGGGCATGTCAGGCGGCCTCCTGCAGTTGCGTCTCGTAGGCCTCGGTGGCCTTGATGACGTTGTCGGCCAGGGTCTCGACTTCGTAGAGCACGTTGGACAAGGACGAGGCCGCGCTGAGCGAGCCGAACATCATGTACACCGACTCGCCGTCGGCCAGGGTCTCGATGCCGATGGTCGACAGCGGGAAGATCACCTTGTGGGTGCGCAGCACTTCTTCGTTGAACGCGGCCGGATCGCGCACGTGCGACACCGGCCACAGCAGCGCCTCGACCACGATCTGCTCGCCGACCACAGCCAGGAACAACGGCAGGTCGCCGTATTCGGCCATCACCAGATGCAGGCTGGCCTCGGAGCCGTCGATCAGTTCGATGGTCGAATCGCCATAGACGAATTCTTCGGTCTGCGACAAAGCGTCGTACAAACCGGCGGCCGTCCAGACCTTGCCGTCGTTCACATCCACCTCCACGCGTCCACGCCCCGGCGCCGCACCGCGCGGCTGCCGCATCCGCTTCTCCACCACCAGCAGTTCGTCGGCGAACTCGGGCAGCACCCACAGTTCCTTCTTGACCAGCCCTTTTTCGCGAAGACGCTCGCGATGGCGACGCTGGTAGTAGGCGGAGGATCGGCGTTCCATGGGACTCACGTTAATTCATCACATGTGACAGTGGCAAGGCGTGACATGTAAGAGCCGACGAACGGTGATGCCGCTCGCGGAACTGCAAGTCGCGCGCTTTAAAATCAATACGTTAGGGAAACAGGCAAGTCGGCTTGCGCAGCCACCGAGGG